>JAKAMP010000240.1 GCA_021812865.1 Bacteroidota bacterium
ATCGGTACAACCAAGGACTATCAGTTACAGGACATAGAGTGGAAATATGCCATTCTGCAGCAGACTCAATCGGGAAGCATGCCTGTTTCCCTTAGCTACTACGGCAATTTTGTGATCGATGCAAGGGATAAATCGGAATTTGGCCCTGCCAGCGAATATAAGGCCATGCACCGCTTCTCCTATTTTACCCAGCTCATCCTGGCCAGGAAATTCAATAAGGTATTTTCCTTCCAGGCTGCTCCCGAATTCGCATGGTTCAATGGTATTGCAAATGAGTATACGAATCTCAACTTCGGTCTGTCTCTCGGAGCCCGTGCAAAATTTCTGCCTTCCCAGGGCCTGATTGCCGAATACGATATTCCTTTCTTCTCAAACAATACCACTCCCGCCAGTCCCAAGCCCAATATTGGTCTCGGCTGGGAAATCGGAACCAGCACCCACTGCTTTCAGATTTTCGTTGCCAATTACAACCAGATTATCTACCAGCGTAACCTCGTATTCAACGACAGGGGTGGCTTCAGTAAAGAAAACATGCAGGTTGGTTTTAACATTACCGTAAGGTTCTGATCATTCATTCCCTTAACCCGAAGGTGATAGATTTATTTCTTTCACCTTTGGGTTATCCCTTAAATTCCTTTTGCCGTCTTTCACATGTTTTGAACAGTTCTTTCGGACATGCTGTTTTTTATGAGTTTTATGCCGGTTGATTTAATATCGTCAATTCATGCGCTGAGCAAGGTGATTGAATGAAAAAGACAAGAGGAGATCAAGCCTAATAATTACTGATATATGGAAGATACAAATAAGGATAAACCCAATTCAAGAAGAAAATTTCTTCAGCTGGGCCTTGGTCTGGGCGCTGTCTCTGTTGCAACCGCTGTTGCTGGTAAAGCGCTGGCTGCCGGTCCCGAAGGAGGAGAAAAATCAGCCCCTTCAGCTTCGGGTGAAAAGGTGAAAGTTTTAACCACCGATGGCAAGGTGGTGGAAGTTGACGCAGCACAACTCAGCCTTGCCAAGGCTAGCGGTAAATTTGTTTCCCCTTCTGAATCACATATTGGGATTCCTGGGAGGAAATTTGTCATGGTCATTGACCTGAGCAAATGCAAAAACGCCAGGAAATGCATTGAGGCCTGCCAGGAAGGTCACTATCTGCCTAAAGACCATGAATGGATGAAAGTCTTTCTGATGCAGGATGCCAATACTACCGCTCCTTACTGGTTTCCTAAACCTTGCTTTCACTGCGATAATCCGCTTTGTGTGAGTGTTTGCCCTGTGGGGGCAACCTATAAAAGAAGCGACGGAATTGTGCTTGTGGATACCGATCGATGCATCGGCTGCAAGTTCTGCATGACCGGCTGCCCATATTCTGCCCGTGTATTCAACTGGAACAAACCCGAAGTGGAATATCCCAGTGATATGAAATATTCACCGGAAAGGGCAGTTCCGCAAAAAGAGGGTACCGTGGGCAAGTGTGTATTTTGTGCCGATAAGCTCCGTAAGGGCGAACTTCCCCGGTGCGTCGCTGCATGCCCCATGGGTGTTCTTTATTTCGGTGATATTCTTGAAGACAGCGTAACCAATGGTACAGAAACCGTTCGTTTCAGCGAATTGATCAGGAACAGAGCCGGGTATAGACATCTCGAAAATCTTGGAAACATGCCCAGCGTTTATTATCTGCCTCCTGTGGATCGCCAGTTCCCGGTCGATAGTGGTTACGACGACCTCAAACCGGAACTGAAGGAAAGATTCAAGAACATACCTTATATTAAGAATACTAAACTGAAGAAACCATGACCACATATAATTCCGATACCTTATTTAAAGAGTTTAAACCACAGATTGAGCAAACCAGCCGATCCTGGTTCATTTGGTTTGGCTTCTTCATCTGCTGCTTTATTTTTGGAGTGGTAGGATTCATCAGGCAGCTCACCGGCGGACACATCGTTACGGGGATGCGCGATAATGTGGTCTGGGGGGTTTACATCGTGAATTTCATTTTCTTCATGGGGATCAGCTATGCCGGTGCACTGATAAGCGGCGTGCTGCATCTTTTCCGAACCGGATGGAGAAAACCTATTATCCGCATGGTTGAACTGATTACCGTCATTTCTTTGGTAATAGGCCCTGTATTTATCCTCTTTTGCGTAGGACGCTTCGAGCGGATTCCCTATCTGTTTATATACCCGCGTATCCAGTCGCCCATTATGTGGGACGTAATCGCCATCCTGACTGACCTCGTAGGATGCATTATTTTTGTTTACCTTTCTTACATCGAGGACCTGGCATTGCTGAGAGACCGTTCGTCCGAATTGAAAATTCCTAAATGGAGGAAAAAACTGTATAAGTGGTTTTCCCTGGGCTATAAAAGCACTCCCAGCCAGGTGAAACGCCTCATTTTCTCCAGAAATATAATGGCGGCTATGATCATCGCCATCGCAATCATTGTATACTCCGTTCTGGCATGGATCTTTGGTGTTACCTTGCAGCCCGGATGGCATTCCACCATCTTCGGTCCCTATTTCGTTATCGCTGCCGTATACTCGGGAACAGGCGTGCTGATTATTGTAATGTATCTCTTCCGCCGTATGAACCATCTCGAAAACTATATCAAGAAACAGCATTTTGTGAATATTGCCGTATTGTTGTTCATTATTGGCGCCTTTTACGGATACTTCACTTTTGCAGATTATCTCACCAAATGGTACGGTTCTGTAAAAATGGATAAGGAGCTGATCGACAAGTTGTTCAAAGATTATTATTGGGAATTCATTGTGGCAAACTATGTAGGTGTGCTTGTACCCATGATCATCATTGCATTCCCCAAGCTCCGCACCATCAATAACATCACTATAGGAGCCATTATCACTATCTTTGCCCTATGGATGAACCGGTACCTGATTGTTGTTCCTACCCTTGAAACGCCTTACCTTCCAATTCAGGATATCCGTCCCGACTGGGTTAAATACAAGGCAACCTGGGTGGAATGGTCACTCACCCTGGCCGGCGTTTCCGTATATTTCATACTCTTCATGATTGCATCGAAACTGGCGCCGATCATATCCATTTCCGAAATGGTGCATCAGGATCACAAACATGTTCCTGACGAACCCGTTCAAATTCTTTAATTAATGCGGAGGATTAAGAATGAACCGTAAACCATCATATGTACTGTTATTGGCAGCCATGATTCTTATTGCTCAGCCCATCTGTGCGCAGGAATCATCCAAGGTTGCACCCACTATTGATTTTACATACCTGAAAAGAACGGACGGCAGTAAGCTGTTACAGGCTAAGGTATACCTGTTCCAGAACAGAAAAACCTACCTGGTGGTAAACCAGGATGTTCTTTTCTCGGCCGGGGGAGATTCCATTACCCGCGCCACTACGGATGGCGAAGGCATCGCGTACCTCCTCATCCAGCCAGGGGCAAAACTGAAGGAGAATCCCGATGGAACCACCACCTTCAAGGTTAATTATCCCGGTAAAGATACCCTTGACGCCGCCAATGCAGAAATCACAGTAAGAGATATGGGAATGGCCATGCACCTTGAAGTGCTCGATTCAGTCAGAACTGTACATGTCAAACTGTTTGAAACCGGCAAGAAAGGGGATACCATCCCGGTTTCCGGTCAAACTGTAGATATATATGTTCACCGAATGCTGAGCCTTCAGAAAATCGGGGAGGAAACGACCGGCGACAATGGTGAACTGAATCTCGAATTTCCCCGGGATCTTCCCGGCGAGTCCGACGGCAGCGTAACCGTGGTAGCCAGGGTCGAAGAGAACGAAAAATACGGTAATGTGGAAAATTCGCAGGTCAAAGACTGGGGTATCCCGGTAGATCATTCCGTGGTGATTACTACCCGGGCATTATGGACTCAGATCGCTCCCTGGTGGATGATCATTACCCTTACCATACTCCTTACCGGTGTATGGGGTCACTATATTTACGTGATCGTTCAGCTTGTAATGATTAAAAAAGATGGAAATAAACCTGTTTTGAAGTAAATTGGTATATATTTTGTCAATATTCAATTAAAAAACGGAGGTAATATGAAATCGATGAATTTGAAAACCCTTGTTGCTTGTTCTATGCTGGTTCTTTTCGGACTTGCATTGATGTCTTATGTTGCTCCTCAGAAATGGGTAGCTCCTGCCAAGTATAAAACCATGAAGAATCCCGTTAAGTCCGATGCTACTTCTCTTGCATCTGGCAAGGAACTCTGGAACAAAAACTGTGCTTCCTGCCATGGGAAGGCCGGTCTGGGTGACGGCCCCAAAGCCAGGACCTTGGAAACCAATCCCGGCAACTTCTCCAAAGACCTGACCGCACAGGCCGACGGTGATCTATTCTACAAAACTAAAACAGGAAAGGGTGAAATGCCCAAATATGAAGGAAAATTATCCGATGACGAAGTTTGGCATCTGGTGAACTTCATGAGGACTTTCAAAAAGTAAGCAAACCGGTTATAAAAAAGACCACGGCCATCATACCGTGGTCTTTTTTTTACCTATGCCCTTATTGTTTATTATTTATGATACTTTTGATTCCATCATTCTGGCCTGTTACAGGCTCACAATAAACCGTTAATAATTCTCTATGTCAACTTCATTATTCCACATTTATGTTTCCCTGCTTCCAATGATAATCGTTGTGCCTGGCATAATTCTTTTACTGTATGGATGGATTTTCAGGAACCAGGGCATGCTCAGGCTATCTATGTTTCTTTTAGCCGGCACCTTCGTAGTTTCATTTATTGCTTCTGCATTAGGGGGGGCATCCATGAGCAAAACCATAAATACTCCGGGTGTTAATATAGCCGCCCTGCATATTCATGCATGGAGCGCCTTTGGGGTTGTGGTTTTCTCACTGGCGCTTGCTGCAATAGCCATTCAGCCATTACGCAAAAAAAAGCAACCAGATTCCACCACCCTGCTGATGATGGTTCTGATTGCTTTGCTTGTTGCTGCTTTCCTGTGGCTTACCATGAAATTGGCAATGCAGATCAGGTAAGGATTTTCCCTATCAGCGGGAGTATACGTGAACGCTGTTTTGGGCCGAAGGCAGGTAATTGATGCCAAACCAGCAGATCATCAGAACAATAAATGCCAGACTGAGCGCCCATAGCGGCGCTTTTACCTTTTTAGGCTGGTAAATCCTGAAATGAATATAAATAAGGTAGCTTAGCCAGGTAAGAAAGGCCCAGGTTTCCTTTGGATCCCATGTCCAATAATGTCCCCATGCCTTCTTGGCCCATAGGGCGCCAAACAATAATCCGAAGGTGAGAAAGGCAAAGCCTACATATACCAGGTTATCAGCCAGTTTCAGAATGGATTTCTGGAACTCCTTAAAATAGAACAAATACAAGCC
>JAKAMP010000241.1 GCA_021812865.1 Bacteroidota bacterium
GCAACAATCCGCGCAATCTTACCGATGATATGATCCGCGCCCTGGCCGCCCATAAGGGAGTTCTTCAGCTTTGCCTTCTCAGCGATTATGTGAAAGCCATGCCCCGCAATCCGGAACGGGATTCTGCCAGAAAAGCGCTCAGAGCCAGATATGGCGATTACAGCCAGTTGGATAACAAAACACGCGCGGCGTATATGGCCGAATGGAAAAACATCGATGAAAAATATCCCCAGAACCTGGCTACCGTATCCGACCTGGTAGACCATGTTGACCATATTGTAAAACTTGTCGGTATTGATTATGTTGGTATTGGCAGTGATTTTGACGGGGGTGGCGGTTTGAAGGATTGCTATGACGTAAGCCAGATGGAGAACATCACAGCAGAACTATTAAAAAGGGGTTACAGTAGGCGCGACATTAAAAAGATTTGGAGCGGAAACTTCTTCCGTGTAATGCGCACTGTACAGAAACAGGCTGGTAAAAATTCCTGATCAGGCATAACCGGAAGAAAATCCCTGGTCCTTCCCGATGGATTAAAAAAATGCCCGGCGCTTCTGAATGAAAAAGCTACGGGCATTTATGTTTTGAACAGGGAAAAAACTGGAATGACTGCCTTACCCCATCATTCAGTCTTTCACCCTGCTGAACCGCATAGTCTTAAGCATCCAGTCGGGCAATGGCTTTTCAGGATCCCGCTTGCTGAGATCGAGGTACCAGCCCAGTTTTTTCAGGATGGGCAACTTATGGGTTTCCACGAATTCGATGAGGGTTCCGTCAGGATCGGCAATATAGGAGAAATGGCCTGCTGCTTCGCCCATATCGAAAACACCTCCCTGGTGACTTGCCGCGCTGTCGACCGTAAAAGGGAATCCCTTTTCGCTGCAATATTGCCTGAATGCATCCATCCCGCTGATGTCGTAGCATAGGTGAATGAAGCCCAGGTCTCCCCAGTAACGGTTTTCGAAAATCCTGCGGGGAGCGCGGTCTTTAACCTGGACAAGTTCGATCACACCAGGACCCAGCAGACGGCTGAAACTGCCTTTGCGCGGCGCCGATTGTTTCAGCAGTACGCGACGAAAGGCATGTTCTCCTCCAGGAAGTGGTTTCAAATCCTCAAATACCCCTTCCTTGTCATACACTACCTGATCGTATCCCAGGATATCTGAATATACAACCCTTGCCTTTTCAATATCGGTCACCCCAATGAGGGCGCCGTATGTTCCCCCGGTAAGCTTATTCTCATTCCTGAACCAGCCTTCACCTTCAACCACCTGGAAGGAATTTCCGTATGGATCGCGCACAAAAAAGATATCATTGCCGGCCGGATCCTTCACAAGGCTTGTAATATCGAGATTTCTCGCCTTGTATAGATCCCAGGTTTTCTTAACATTTTTCGATTTGATCTTGGCAGAAAAAATTCCCAGATCGCCCAACCCGATGCGGAATTGCGGGGCCTGTGGCGTTCTTTCAGTATACTGCCAAATTTCAAAACCGCCCCCACTTTGCAGGTTTATGGCCAGCGCCGCATGCCTCGACTGGGGTTTGCCTCCCGTGTAAGGCAGCATGAGCGCTGCAACAGCGCTTTCCTCGAATACGCGGATATCCATCCCAAACTGTTCACGGTACCATTTCCATGCCTCATGCACATTGGGTACTCCGATTCCCATTTGCTGGATTCCGCTGATAATACGTTTTCCCATTGTCTTTTTAATATTGATATTCTTTCGGTTCGTTTACTGGAAGAAGTTTTCTGTATAAATATCCAAGTACGCTGAAGGCAGGATCAGGTTGGCTTTACATTGCCTGCAATCCTGAAAAACAGCCAGGGCCACCATTTTCTGATATAGATGAGAATGATGTCAATCTTCCCGATATACACCTCTCTCTTCCTTCGACCGACTGCCCGTATAATGCGGCTGGCGCATACGTCCACATCCATGCCCTTGTCCTGGCGGGGGTCCATCACCCCGTGAGGGCGACCATCGCTCTCGAGGGCATTGATAGATACATTGGTACGGATGAGGCCGGGACATACAATAGTTACTCTGATATTAGAAGGCGTAATGTCAGTGCGCAGGGTATCGAAAAAGCCGTGCAGGGCATGTTTGGAGGCTGAATACGCCGAACGCATGGGGAATCCATACTTACCCACCACGCTGCTGATCACGGTGATATGTCCGCCACCCCCTTTTACCATCAGCGGGAGAATGGCCTTGGTCAGGGTAATGGCGCCAAAGTAGTTCACCTCCATGATGCGCCGGTCTATGTCAACGGGCGTATCGATAAGCAGGGAGCGCTGACTGATGCCCCCGTTGTTCACGAGATAGTCAATGCGACCAAATTGTTCAGCTAAAACGTTAACCGCCTTGTGAATGCTTTCGGCGGAGGTGAGATCCAGCGGACATATAAAACCTTCCCTGCCTGCCTCCCGGCACCTGGCTTTAACCCGTTCGAGCTCTTTTTCATTTCTTCCTGAAAGAATAACCCTGGCGCCCTTTGAGGCAAATGCCACAGACAGGGCTTCACCGATTCCCGAGGATGCCCCGGTGATCCATACGATCTTGTCTTTGTATTCCATGCAGTATTTAGGTATTACTTGCCTTATGATGATTTTCAACGATGAAGTTGACCTTTTCTATTATCGAATGTCTCAGTTGCCGGAGTTCCGATACATGCTGGTCTTTTTTCCTAAGCAACCTGCCATAGCGGAGGCGGGCCCTGAACTTTTTGAACCATATGAAATAGCGGAAGGCAAAAAATCCCGAACCCAGCAGGGTGGCAAGGAAGATCAGTGATGCCCACCAGGGCATAAAGAAAAAGGATATCCCAAAGAGGATAAGATAGAAAATTATGATCATCAGCATTCCCAGCACCATCTTTACAGAGCTCCTGAATTGGGTATCCTTTATTTTCGAGGCAATGGCATCGGGAAGGAAGAAGGGTAATGCATTAAAAACAAGCCCATAGAGAAAAATTGGCAATCCAAGAAGCATAAACAGGGTAATGCAGCATGTTCCGATAAATGACAGACGGCTTTTCGAGAATAGCCAATCGCGTATGCCGAGCTTTCTAACGCCCGCCATGTAGGTTTTCATTTCCTCAGCCAGGTTGCTTATGTTATCGGGGTTTGTGGCCAGTTCCTTGTCGAGACAACGAATCATTTCTTTATCGGCATCAAAAGCGGCGGATAATTTGCGTTTAGGCAACCCCAGCCGTTCGAGCATGTAGGGACGGTACACGGTTCTCAGGTCCTGATAACAGTCATAGAATTCCTCCGTACGGATATCGATCATCCGCTTCGACAACTCTTCTGCAAGCCGGTCCTTGAGCGCGTTGATTCCCTGTGCAGGGTTCGATTCCCATAATCCGAAATATTCCGAAACCTCAATGGGTTCACCAAAGTTTACAAACAGAGTCTGCTGGAATTTCTCATAATCGCTGTAGTCAATACCCACCGGAATGATCTTGACCCCGGGCATTTCGCCATAATCTTTCTGTGCCAGAAAGGCTATCCGGAATATCCCTTTCACCAAAGGTCTGAGTCTGCGTTTATTTCCATGGTTGCCCTCAGGCATGAGGCATAAACGGTGCCTGTCGCGCAGGATATTCAGGGTCGCCATGAATATCTCGTCGTTCTGGGTAAGATTTTCCATGCCATCGCGTATCCGGTATACAGGCATGATGTTGAGAAAGTGCAGAATGGAGGCGATTGTTTTCTTCTTGAAAATATCGGCCCGGGCAAGGAAAACCGGCTGACCCTTATCGTTAGAAAGAATGGCCAGGGCATCCATCAATGCATTCTGATGATTGGGGGCGATAATGATGGGCTGGTCTTTTACCAGTACCTTGCTGTTCCTTGCTTCCACCTTGCGGTAATAGTTCAGGAAGAAAAAATCGACTACCGGGCGCAGCATGGCATACCCGAGATCGTAATGGTGTATGGTGAGATAGTTTTTCCGGGGAACAACGTCTTTCCTTCTTCTTGCCTTCATCCAAGTAATATTATGACTCCACTTCCAGATTTATTTTCGCAACCTTATCGTAGTCGCGCTTGTAGTAAAACGATCCTGCAAAGAACAGACAGGCAGCTATGAATAACGAAATGGGCAGGCTCGACATGGCCGTTTGTATATTGGTGGCATCGGAAACCACGCCGGTAATGATTGTACCTCCGGCCCCGGCCGCATTCTGAATGACCACAGCGAGAGAATAAGATACTGCCCGTAAGCCGGGATGAACCACATCCTGCGTAACAGCGGCTGCTCCAGCTACAAAAGCCATCACGAGAATCCCCAACAGGAGGAGAATTTTGTACTGCATCTCACCGGTGAATACCACAAAGGCAAGAAACATCACAATCGAAGAAAGGACTGTAGTGATGGCAGGGAACACAAGCCTGGCTCTTGAAAATGTCCTTCTCCACCGGTCAACCAGATACCCCCCTAATGGAGCCCCGATAAGGGCCAGCAGCAACACAATACCGGCCCTGGTTCCTGCTTTTTCAACCGGCACGCCCTGTACGCGGGAGAAATAGGTCGGCAACCAATACAATATGGAGTCGGTAACATATATAACAAATGCAAAACCCAAATAAGTGAAGAGCAAGGATGGCTTACCGAGAAATTCCCGCACCATTTCCCTGAACCGCATTGGATTTTCTGGCACCTTCGATCCATTGGAATAGGTATTCAGATCGACTGTTTTATAATCCTTGATGAAGAAAAACAGGAGGGCAATGATAAACCCGGGAATAGAAACCAGTCCAAATGCGTGTTTCCATCCATAAGTAGCGGCAATCTTACCCCCCACCATCATACCCAGTGCAATACCAATGGGAATGGATGCGTTCCAGATACCCATCATCATAGACCTCTTTCTCTCGGGATACACAGCCGAAATCATCGCTGTACCCCCGGGTGCATAACCCGCTTCACCGACACCAATCATGATCCTGGCTGCCAGCAGTTGACCGAAACTGCCGGTAAAAGCACAGGCTGCCGTGGCCATGCTCCAGATGATGGCCATACTGGCGATCATTCTTTTCCTGCTCCAGCGATCAATCAGAATGGAAACCGGAAAAGTAAGCGCTACTATCGATATTTTCAGAGCAGCCCCCAGCATACCCAGGTGTGCATCACTGATGTGCCAGTCGGCCTTGATGTATTCGAACAGCGATGAAAGAACCATCCTGTCTACATAATCGAATACATACAAAAGGAACAGAAGGGAGAATAAATAATTGGTGTAACCCTTCGGGAATATGTACCCTTCGGGAACCGGGCCTTTTAATTTCATGGCTTATGTATTAGGTTTAGAAACTGGTTGCCAAACTT
>JAKAMP010000242.1 GCA_021812865.1 Bacteroidota bacterium
CCGATCTAGGTAATTGTATAAACGTGCGAGTTCAAGGCTGTATACTCCCACCATCTGGTAAGGCGGAAAAGCAGGGTTCACCATTGGACCGAGCATATTGAAGAAGGTTTTCATTCCCAGTTCTTTCCGCACGGGGGCAATGTTCTTCATAGCAGGGTTGAACAGGGGGGCATGGAGGAAGCAGATACCGGTTTTTTCCATTTCATTCCGAAGCTTGGCCGGGTCGTTGGAAATACGGTAGCCCAGTTGTTCCAATACATTGGATGATCCACAGGCCGATGAAACTCCATAGTTCCCGTGTTTGGCCACATGGGTTCCCGCTCCGGCGACCACAAAGGAGGAGAGGGTTGAAATATTGAAAGTATCCTTTCCGTCGCCACCGGTACCGCATAGGTCGATTGCGTCAAACCCTTTCAGGTCGACTGGAATGCAAAGTTCAAGCAGGGCGTCGCGGAAGCCCGATAATTCCTCAACAGTAACGCTGCGCATCAGGTAAACACTGATGAATGCGGCCATTTGTGAAACATTGTATTTACCTCCGGCGATATTTTTCAGTACTTCTTTTGCTTCGGCCGAGCTGAGGGTTTTGTGTTCGAACAGATGATTCAGTACTTCTTTCATAAGTATGGTCTTTGATCGGTTAGTATACGGTTTATTTTTTCCGAATAATACGTCTTAGGATTCCAGCCAGTTTCTTAGAATATCCTCACCCAGGGGTGTAAGCACCGACTCGGGGTGAAACTGAACGCCTTTCACGTCAAAGGTTTTATGCGAGAGCGCCATGACTTCACCCGATTCATCGGTCATAGTGATTTTCAGACAATCAGGGAAATTCTCTTTTCCCACGATCCAGGAATGATATCTTCCGGCATCGAAACGGTCGGGAAGGTTTCTGAACAACGATTCACCGGGATCGGTCCGGATTACGGTTGTAGCGACACCATGGAACACTTTATTGAGATTGATGAGTTTTCCGCCATAGACTTCCCCAATGGCCTGCATGCCCAGGCACACGCCCAGTATGCTCCTGGAAGGGCCCAGTACCCTGATCAGTTCTTCCATGATGCCTGATTCTGAAGGAATACCAGGGCCCGGCGAGAGGATGATCTTCTCATAGCGGCCGGCTTCTTTCACCGTGATCTTATTGTTCCTGAAAACATCGGGCTTTTGCCCGGTGATTTTTTTCACCGTATGCACGAGGTTGAAGGTGAAAGAATCGTAATTGTCGAGTACCAGTATATTTTTCATGTTTTTCCGGATAGTTAGAAGGATCAGGATTCTTTCCTGAGATCCTGTTTTGTTACAGATTTTTTGCCATTAATAGCGCATTTTTCAATGCCATGAGCTTGTTGTTTACTTCCTGCAGTTCATTTTCTTCTACCGATTCGGAAACGATTCCTGCTCCGGCCTGGTAATAGAGGGTATTTTTCATGCTCATGAAGGAGCGAATCATGATGGCGTGGTTGAAATCGCCGTTGAATCCCATATAACCTATGGCTCCGCCGTAGAATCCGCGGGAGGTTTTTTCAATCTCATCGATGAGTTCCATGGCGCGGTATTTGGGAGCTCCCGATAGGGTGCCGGCAGGGAAGGAATCGGCAAACACTTTTACCCGGTTGGTTTCGGGCTGTAATACCCCTGAGACTTTTGATACCATATGCAGTACATGCGAATAGAACTGGATTTCCTTATAGGTATCGACCTTCACTTCTCCGGCGTTACGCGAAAGGTCGTTCCTGGCAAGGTCGACGAGCATCACATGTTCGGCATTCTCCTTTGGATCCTTGCTTAGGGCTTCGGCAAGCGCCTTGTCGCTGTCATCGTTGCCGGTGCGTTTAAAGGTGCCTGCGATGGGGTGGATATAAGCCTTGTTACCCGATATTTCGAGCTGTGCTTCGGGAGACGAACCGAAAATCCTGTACGATCCATAATCGAAATAAAAAAGGTAGGGTGAAGGATTGATGGATCGAAGAGCCCTGTATACATTGAATTCATCGCCCCTGAATTCCTGTGAATAGCGTCGCGACAAAACAATCTGAAAAACATCTCCCCTGAAACAATGTTCTTTTCCCTTTTTCACCGATTGCATATATTCTGCATCGGTAATGTTGGAACTTTCCTTTCCATTGGGATAGAACCTGTATTCTGCGTAATTCCGGTTATGCAACAGTGCTTCAATGCGGTCCATTTCGCTTGTTTCTCCTTCAAACAGGTTTTCGATGATGAAGAGATTGTTCTGAAAATGGTTGATGGCGACGATATACTTGTAGAAATCATACCGGAGGAGAGGAATGGACTGCCCGTTGTCTCGGTTGTGGAAGGTAATGTTCTCGAAGTAAGGTATGGCATCATAGGCAGTATATCCAAAGAGGCCGTTTACCGGAACCTGAACTTCGGAAGGAATGAAGCTTGAAAGAAAATCGTGGAGTATCCCGTCCATGTCGGAATTTTCTCCAAGGGGAATGGTTTTTTCGGCTTCTCCCGGCAGGAGGATCTTTATGGAGTTGCCTTCGGCCATGCAATGAGCCACAGGCTGAAAGCAAATAAACGAGTAACTGCCTTTATTTCCATGGTAATCACTGCTTTCGAGGAGAATGGAATGGGGATATATATCCCTGATTTTCAGATAAAAACTTACCGGAGTGATGGTATCGGCCAGAATTTTTCTGACTTGGGTGCGAAGGGGGTAGTTTTTCATATCGGTTGGTTTTTCGGTTAGCTGTTTTTGTGGTTATCGATAATTATTCAATAAAAAAGGCCTACCGTGGTGGTAGGCCTTATATTTTGATAATGGCAATGGCTTTCCTGGCTCACGTGTGTGCGGAGAATCGGGATTGCCACCACCAGAACTTGGAAATCATGTTCATCTTTTTAGCGTTTCAATGAAACAAAGAAAGTATTTTTTTCGGAAAATCAAAAATTTAAGCGGCTCTTAATCGTTTAAAATTGATTTTTTCGACCTTTTCTTTTGCATATTCAAGGGATACAGAGACCTCGCTTACGTTCTGGTCGGGGAATTCGAACATGAAATCGATCATAATGGCTTCCACTATAGAGCGCAGACCGCGGGCTCCCAGCTTGAACTCAATGGCCTTGTCGACAATATAATCAAGCACGTTTTCCTCGAAGGACAATTTGATATTGTCCATTTTGAAGAGCTTGATGTATTGTTTGATAATGGCGTTCTTGGGTTCGGTAAGTATCCTACGGAGAGCCTTTTTGTCGAGGGGGTCGAGATAAGTGATGATGGGTAACCGGCCGATGATCTCTGGGATGAGCCCGTATGCACGGAGATCCTGGGGAGCGATGTACTGCAGCAGGTTTTCCCGATCGACCATATCGCGTGTTTTGGAGGCATTGAAGCCAACGATCTGGGTGTTGAGGCGGTGTGCAATTTTCCGTTCTATACCTTCGAATGCTCCTCCGCAAATGAAGAGGATATTTCGTGTATCAACGGGGATCATTTTCTGCTCGGGATGCTTGCGGCCGCCCTGAGGGGGTACATTCACCACCGATCCTTCAAGAAGTTTCAGCAGTCCCTGCTGTACGCCTTCTCCTGACACATCGCGGGTAATGGAAGGATTATCGCCTTTTCGTGCGATCTTGTCGATTTCGTCGATGAAAACAATTCCCTTTTCTGCGGCTTCAACGTTATAATCGGCAGCCTGCAGGAGCCGGGTGAGGATGCTTTCGATGTCTTCGCCCACATAGCCGGCCTCAGTGAAAACCGTGGCATCGACAATGGAGAAGGGAACATGAAGCAGCCTGGCGATCGTCCTGGCCAGTAAGGTTTTGCCGGTACCGGTTTCGCCCACCAGGATAATGTTGGATTTTTCGATCTCTACATCATCCTCCCGGGCTATACCGACATCCATGAGACGTTTGTAGTGATTATAAACGGCCACCGACAGGTATTTTTTGGCTTCGTCCTGTCCGATTACATACTGATCGAGGAAGTCTTTGATTTCTGTAGGTTTGAGCAGCTTGATCTTTTTCATGTCGAAGCTGTTGCGAACCTTCGATTCTTCCTGGATAATTTCATATGCCTGTTCCACGCAGGAATCGCAGATATGCCCTGAAATACCGGCAATCAGCAGATTTACGCTTTTTTTGTCCCTTCCGCAGAACGAGCAACGATCCATATCGGATGGCTTATTTTTTTGTTTTTCCATTGGTTCTGTGTAGTACCTCGTCAATCATCCCATAAGCTTTAGCCTCTTCTGCAGTCATCCAGTAATCACGGTCGGCATCCTTTTCCACCTTTTCGTATTCCTGACCTGAGTGAGCCACGATTACTTCATACAGTTCCCTTTTCAGTTTCTGGATTTCCCTGGCAGTAATTTCGATATCGGTTGCCTGTCCCTGTGCGTCACCCATAGGCTGATGAATGAGGATACGTGAATGTCTCAGGGCCGAGCGTTTGCCTTTTGCCCCTGCGGCAAGGAGGATGGCGCCCATGGAAGCGGCCATTCCTGTACAGATGGTAGCCACATCGGATGAGATCCATTGCATGGTATCGTAAATGCCAAGGCCGGCATATACCGATCCACCGGGGGTATTGAAATAAATCTGGATGTCCTTGTTCGGATCGGAAGAATCAAGGTAAAGCAACTGGGCTTCAATGATATTGGCCACATAATCATCGATGGGCAGGCCCAGGAAAATGATCCTGTCCATCATCAGACGTGAAAACACGTCCATGGAGGCAATGTTCAACTGACGCTCCTCGATGATGGTGGGAGAGATGTAGTTGTTGTAAATGGATTGGTAATCATGAAGCGCCAGGCTGTTCATACCGAGATGTCTCGTGGCGAACTTATTGAAGTCGTTTCTCAGGTTCATAACTTATTTTTCAAATAGTTTGTTAAATTCCTCTGTTGTAACGTTTTTTTCGTCGAGTTTCACCGTGTCTTTTACAAAGGTAATAATTTTTTCTTCGAGCTTTCTTTCCGAAATCTTTCTTCTTTCTTCCGGCTTATTCAACATCTCTTCCACGTAATTGTTCAGGTGTTCTTCGGGAATGCTGAACATGCCATATCTTTCGAACTGTGCCCGGGTAAGCAGGGCAGTGTATTCCTTCAGTTCTTCTTCAGAAAGGGTGATCTGTGAATCCTTGCTGATTTTGCCCATGATGAGCTGCCAGCGAAGATCTTCTTCAAAATGAGGAAATTCGGTGTCGATCTGTTCCTGGGTTATTTTTCCTTCATTGGTATGAAGCATCCAGCGTTTGAGGAATTCGGAGGGGAGTGGAATTTCAACCGCTGCGAGCAGGGATTGCCTGGCGTCAACCGAAAAACGGTATTCGCTCTCATTTTTCAGTG
>JAKAMP010000243.1 GCA_021812865.1 Bacteroidota bacterium
CACAATCACTCCAGATCCTTTCGTTTTCACATAGTCGTTCGTCACACCAATCACCTTGGTGTTGAAGTTGTTGATGGAGGAAGTCTGCCAGATATCAAGGGCCTTGGCTTCGGCAATGCCTTCCTTGATATCCACAAGTACTACCTCGCGGGCCATGTCCTTATGTGCACAGACATTGGCAACCGTTGCACCAACGTTTCCGGCTCCGATTACAGTGATTTTGTTCATGGTTAAGGGTTTTAGTTTTGGCGGAAAAGATACAATTTTTCACATACAAAAAAACGCTTCTATTAAACAAACAATGAAATGCTTTGTTCTGCCTGTCGTCAATTTTTTTCCCAATTCTATATACAACTGCCACCATTTTGCTAATTTTGAAAAAACATTTTCATATGTGGCATACATTTAAAACTAAAGCATTTAACACAGCTTTAACCGCTGTATCATGTTGCATTCTCCTTGCAGGATGTAACAGCCCTAAAACCAACCCGTCCACTGAAAAAAAAGGAGCCGCAGTTGACACCAACAAGATCTCAACAGTGGAAGAACGCTATTCCACTGGTGTAATCAAATCGAGAACCCAAGCCAAAGGCAACCGGAGGGAAGGACTTACACAAAATTACAACGAAAATGGCCAGCTCACCACCGAAATCATGTACAAGAACAACATGAAGGAAGGAATGGCCCGCACCTTCTACCCAAACGGAAAAGTAAGCATGGAAGTGCCTTATGTGAAAGGTCTTCAGGATGGTAATGCAAAATGGTTTTATGAAACGGGCGAAGCATACCGCGTTACTCCTTATGTTCAGGGAAAACGGCAAGGCATGCAGAAGCTCTATTACAAAGACGGCAAAATCAAGGCCGAGATCCCTTTTAAAGATGATGCCCAAATCCCCGGCATGAAAGAATACCTGATGAATGGAACGCAGATTCCCGAACCCACCATGCAGATCAGAAGGGGTACACAAGGTAATACCTCGGTTTTGGTGATCGGCCTGTCCGACAAATCGAAAGAAGTTACTTACTATGAAGGGGCACTGGCCGACTGGAAATTCTTTCCGCAGGCCATGAATAAACTACCCAAAAACGCTAACGGAGAAGGCATTCTTACCATTTCCAACCGGATAATGTCACAGGGTAAAGCCCACATCATAGCCGTGGAAAAAACTGACATGGGAAATGATCTTATCCTGGAAAAAACTTATAAGCTCTGACATTCAGTTTATTACCAAACATATTGAAAACGGGTGAAAATTCATCGCCCGTTTTTTTATTTTCTCTCCATCTATTCTTTTTGAAAACCGGCTTCTCCATGGTGGTGCACGCAAAAATCTTAACACTTTGCCCGCCTTGCACAATAAACAATCAATAAGAAACCCTCCTGATGCTGCTTCCGGTTTAATTCAGCAGCATGTCCAGGTCGGCCTGAATGGGCTTGTCAGCAATAAAATCGTAAAGGGTCAGTTCCCTAATGGTATAGAAATTGTTCCAGTAGTTGCGGAGGGCGTTGATGTATCCTCTTTGGGCATTGTCTTTCTCCTGCATAGCCACATTCAGGTCTAGCACGGCAATCTTGCCGATGAGAAAACGTTGCTTGGTGACATCGTAGCGCAGTTGGGCAATGGTATCGGCCTTAGCCGCAATATAAAACTGGTCGTCCATCAGGTTGAAGCGCATGACCTGCAGGAACACATTCTGCTGAAAATCGGTCTGTGCCTGCTGCACCGTGGTACGCACAACCTCCTCGTTCGACTGTGCCATTTTATACTGTCCGCGCCTCATCCCCCAGTCAAGAATGGGCATATTGATACCCAAAGTGATCTTTTCACCGTCCAGTGGACTTTTATAGGCCTGTGGCAAAGTGGAGCCCGTTTGTGATAATCCGTAAGATGCATAGAGCGACATATTGAGGCGTTTCCCGGCCTTGGCCTGGGCCACATTCATCTTGGCCACCAGCAATTGCCGCTGAAGATCGAGAATATCCGGATGGTTTTCCATCGCTTCGGCATAAGCCTTTTCATAAGGGACGGTCAGATTAGGAATGGTGGTAGGAATGATCAGGCTGATTTCCACCATTTCATTGAATCCAAGAAACGATCTCAGGCGTGACTTGTTCAGCTCAAGATCAACCTTTGCTTCGTTCTGTTGTGTACCGGCATTCAGCAGACTGAGCTCCATTTGCAGGAGTTCATTCTCAGCAATAGTGCCAATATTGTACCTGCCCTTGGCAATCTTATATAAGGTGTCGGCATTGGAATAGTTGAAATTGGCAGTCTGCAGGTTCAGTTGCGAAGCAGCCAGGTCGAAAAACAGGGAAATGGCACGCAACGAAACATCCTCCATTGACTTGAGGTACGACTTTTTCGCCTCCTCATATTTCAGCGGTGCAATTCTTCTCTCCCAGATCATAGGATTGTATTTCAATATAGGCTGACTGAACCCAATGGAAATGGGTGTGGAAGAATATGCGAAATTGCTGCCGCCCCCCAGTATGTCAATTCTGGCCAGGTCGGATGCCATAAAAATGCTTCCCCCGGTGAGTCCTATATTCTGCGAAAGGTTAAGCGAGGCATCATTGTTCATGATATTCCTTGAAACGAATTTCTCGGTACCATCAGGCTGAACTACGCTTTCAATGGAACGGTTGATATCGGGAATTGTAGCGCTGAGGCTCAAATTGGGCAGATACTTGCCCACATAAGTACGGTACTCCCAATAACTGGCCCTGTAGGTATGCCTGGCCAGCATGGCCTGTGGCGACTGCTCGTGGGCAAGATTAAGCACATCTTCGAGATTAAGGGTTTTTTCAATTTGCTGACCCTGAATATCCGGTAAACCAACAAATATGGAGGCCAATATAAAAACGAAAATGAAAATATTTCTATTCATAACGCAGCGATTCAATTGGATCTTTTTCTGATGCCCTTTTTGCAGGGGAATAGCCAAAAATAATTCCGATGGAAACGGAAACGAAGAAGGACAGTACCACTGAACCGATGGATACAATGGTAAGGATGCCGGAAAATTTAGTGATCAGCATACTGAGCACAACACCCAGAATCACTCCGATCAATCCACCGGAAACGCTGATGAGTACAGCTTCAGACAGGAACTGAACCACAATATCCATTTTTTTTGCACCGATGGCCATGCGGGTACCAATTTCCTTGATTCTCTCCATGACCGTGGCAAACATGATGTTCATGATACCGATGCCACCCACCACCAGTGAGATGCTGGCTATGGCTCCTAGCACGATATTGAAGATATCCTTCGTCCTTTGCTGCTGCTTCAGTAGTAGTTCGGGCACCGTAATTTCAAAATCGTGCACCCCAGCATGCCTGCGTGTCAACATGCGCGAAAGCACTTCAGTGGTGGCATCGAGCTGTTCGGTTTCTTTCACCTGTACCACGATCTTGTCTAACTGGTGATAATTGGTGTTTTTGTTTTTATTGGGATCATTGCTGAAAACCCCTACAAAGAAACCATTCCCTACCACCACGGCATTCTGAAGTTTTTTTGAGTTCACCAGCGCACGGTTCTCAAACCGCAGCAACATGGTTTTCACAGGTACAAAAATATTATCGTTCTGCACATTGATGCCGGTGCTTTCCATACCGCTCACATTGACCATATTTTTCTTCAGTACCCCAATCACCTTGAGCCATATGCTGCCGAACTTGATATATTGGTTAATGGGAGAGCTTTTCGGGAAGAAACGCGAAGCAATGTTTGCACCGATCACGCATACCGGCAAGCCGTCTTCATCCTGCTGCTCGTCGAACATCATTCCCTGATCAAGCGGCATGTTGTACATGGTAAAATATTCCCGGCCTACACCAATAATTTTTGCAGGCTTTCTCAGTCCATTCTGGATTACAAATGAATTCAGTGAAATCTCCGGACAAACCTGCTGTACGGTGGGAACCACCTCCCGGATTGACTGCACATCGAGCAGGGTAAGTCCCGGAGAGAATTTCTTCTTATCCTTGTCACTGCCAGCATCCGTGCTCTCATCTGAATTCTGCTTGTCGGCCATGACAATCGGTGTGATCAGAATATTATTCACCCCCACCATTTTCATCTGTTCGAGAATTTCCTGCCTGGCGCCATTTCCGATGGCCAGCATACTGATCACGGCCGCCACGCCAAAGATGATGCCCAATGCAGTGAGAATGGACCGCAATTTATTCGACAGGATGGCTTCAAAAGCGATCCCAATATCATGGAAGTATCGTTTCATTCTTCTATTTTTTGGGTGCGGCTCTACGCATTTCCTTTTTGCCGGATGCCGGTTTGTCATCTTTTTTGACGACCACTGCACCAGGGGGACCCGGGAAAGCCTGCATATTCATCATCTCCTGTTCCTGTTTGGCCTTCTCTTCCTCCTCTTTTTTCTTTTTTTCGATTTCTTTCTGTTTGATCAGCTGTATAAGTTCAAGCCCGGTGAATTTGAATTTTTCACCATCATCGGGAACCGAAAGGTACACCTTGTCGCCCGCTTCGAGCCCTTTCTCTATGATCACCTCATTCTCGTTCGATTCGCCCAACACAACCACCTGCCGGGTACCATTTTTGCGATAAACATAGGTGATGCTATCGTTCGAATGTACCGCTTCGAGAGGAAGATATACTACGCTGTCGATGCGGTTGATCAAGATGGCATTGTTGGTGGTCATGGAAGGCCTGAGTATCGGATCAGTTCCATTCACCTTGATGATCACTTCAAATACCTTTGCATCGGTATTGGGAAGCTGCTCACCAATATTTGCCACCTCGGTAACCACACCGGTGTATTTCTTGTCGGGGAATGCATCTACTCCAATGGTAACCGTCTGGCCCACTTTAACTTTACTGATATCAATTTCATTCACATAGGTTTTGCTGATCATGCTTGACAGATCGGGTAATTCAGCCACGGCCAGATCCCAGGGATTAATGGTAGAACCTACTTTTCTTTTCGTACCGCCCCACTCCCTGTGATAGATCACCATCCCTTCGGAAGGGGCAGTGATCACAAACTTGCTGAGAATACTCTGCATCTCATCTTTTTTGCGGGTAGCTCTGGAAAGCTCAATGGAAGCCTCCATCATGCTGGTAATGGCCTGCTGAGCCTTAAGAATATATGTTTTCTGGGCCTGTTCATAGGTTCTATTCGCCTTGTCGAGATCAATCTGGGCCTGACGAATGGTAGCCGGCGGTTCGAATTTCGACTGCTCAAGCCTGATGGCCGCCTCTTCCGTGTTGAATTTCAGGTTGATCAACTCATCCCTCAGGTTTCTGAGGGTAATGGAAGTATCGAGCCTGGTAGTGGTGAATT
>JAKAMP010000244.1 GCA_021812865.1 Bacteroidota bacterium
ATTTTTTAGGTTATTATTTTATTGTGAAGGAAACTCCGAGTGTAGCAGAAAATGCCCTGTTATAAGTCTGCTGGCCATTTGCCTTTTGCCAGGCAAAAGTGTTTCCGCGAGAACTGCCTTCGATGTTGTATAATCCCATTAGGTAATTAACTTCTCCATATACAGTTATATAATCGGATACCGATAACTGGGATCCTAATGTGCCAACTCCGCCCATATCCAAATTTTGTATTGATTTTGTCTTTTTTATATCAAAATTTTCGTTGTTAATCCGTTGATTTGCCTTTAATAAACAAGCTACATATGGAGAGATTGTGGCATAAATCCCAAGTTTGGTCAATTTATATATGTACCCGGCCCCAATTTTCAGGTTCATGTACTGCAAGCTCCACTCATAGTTTGAATTGTCTATTACCATGGTGGCCCCACCTTTTCGCATCCCTATATTTGCGGACAAAAGAAGACCCTTTGCACTGGTATGCCTGTATCCAAGACTGTATGCGCCGGAATATGCGCCGGAATAACTATTGTCTCTAACTCCTAAACTATCTATAAACCTAAAATTAGAGTATACCTGCGAAGCATCAATTGTAATGCTTGACTGAGCGGATATAGGCTTCTGTAAACCTAATAATCCCATGATCGAAATCATTGCCAACTTGAATGTAAAATTTTCCATATTTTATTTATTTTGAAATTATTAACTTACTTACAAAGCATGTATACCCCTTGTTTTGAACGGTAACGATATAAACCCCATTTCCCCAGCTATCACATTGGATTATGAATACATCTGTATTGGTAATTTTACTGTTTAGTATAACTCTGCCCGCTAAATCTGCAACCATGATATCTGCGTTTTCCAAAACACTGGCGCTTTTAACAAATACTGCATTAGTTGCCGGATTGGGGAAGATACTTAAATTTAAGGCTTTCAAAAGATTGACCTTTCCCATGCTGAACGCCGCTGGTTGCTGAAATCCAGGACGATAGCCAAAAGCGCTGGTATAGCTTGGAAGTGTAGCAAAAGGCTGTCCTATTGTTTGTTGCACACTTATTCCGCTTCCGGCTATTAAGGAAGAACTACTAGCAATACATTGCCGCTTCAATGATTGGGCATCGACCTGAAGCCAATAAATCAGAAGCACCGATATTGCTAAAATTTTTCTTGACACAATAAGTTTTCTCATAAATAATCTTTTAAATTGAAAAATTAAATTCACCCCACTGTAAGATTAATCAGATGAAATCTGCATTTATACTCATAAGACAGAAAAAAAAGAAAGAAGTCCTATAGGTTTTAGTGAACTCATATACACCGGTAATTCATAAAAATGGTTCACATAACGAGCTATTCTGAAAATCCTTGAATCTGAAATACTGGTGATGCATAAATTTTTGAAAACATCTCGTATATAATTGATATTAAATAATGTATAAGAATTCTTGGGTTTATTGATTTGGCAAATAGTTTGGCACTTTTTCTAAGTGCAAGATTATAAACTCCGGTAAGTATATTTGCTCAGATATTGCAGTTGGTCAATAAATATAAGTTTGAAAAGGGTATTGCTCGTTGCAATGGTGACCAGGAGCACAGAGAGCAGTTTTCACATTGATGAGCAACCCGGGGCTAAAAAGTGATCGGATAATTGTATTACCCAGTCCTCTATCACAGCTTATTTATCCGGAACCTCTCAGAATGGTGGAATACTTAAAGGATGAGAAAGATATGCTTGTCGTATTTCTAACAAACAACTTCAAAGTATCTGCATTGGAAATCGCGCACTTGTACCGTAATCACTGGCAAATAGAGGTATTCCTTAAATAGATAAGGCAGAATCTGACAATAAAAACACCCTGGAGTCACTCAGAGAATGCTGCAAACATCCATATCTGGGTAGCAATCTCAACATACCGCTTATATTCAGATCAAGATTCAGAGCAAGTTATCTATTTACGAAATAATTCAAATCCTTGGTATTTCAGCGTTCAACAAAACATCAATCAAAATGTCAAAGAACAATATAATTTATTCGAAACCAAAAAAATTTACACATCAGCAATATTATTCTATCATTTTGAACTGAAAAATAATGTGTCCATCGGGGTTACTTCACCCAGGTTAACCTTTACATTTTCTACATTCGTTTCAGAGTAACCGCTCTTTGGTTGAAATACCACCGTGTATGTTCCTTCGGGTACTCCGCAAAGCAGAAAATGGCCATCATCGGCAGCAATTGTCCCTATAGTATCAGAGCCAGCAACAGTAAATATGTAAGGCAGGGCCTGAGAAGGGGAGACCACTCCTTTGATTGCGCCGCTTGTAGCTTCATTAGAGGTACGTATAACTGGTTTCAGTAAATAGGTGCCATTGCCCGTTTCAACGATGGAATGACCCGCATCAAAATCGAGCAGTAGTTTATAGGTGATCCCTTCGGTTAGTTGTGCATTTATATTGAATTTCAGTCCTGATTGCATAGCAGAGGGCGTCTGAAGGTCATATAATACTCCATTGACTTTCACTTTATTATCACTTCCCAATATGAGCCTCATCTGCGAGATGTTGCCGGCTGGAAGCTCAATGGATGCAAGCATAGTATCCATTCCATTTCTGAAATCCAGAAGATTGTATACACCCTTTTTAACATCCAGACTAGTCCAGTTTCCCTGAGATTCATTTGATGATGCATGAATCTGCACATCCTGAACATCAATAAGCACCTGTTCAAAGTCTCCTGGGGCATCGGTGAGGTTAACCTGGAGGGTTGCATTGGTATTGCTCTTCGAACAAGAAGAGAATCCTGCGATGATCGCAAAGGCTATTCCTGCGAAAAACGATAGCTTTTTCATAATTTTATTGCTTTGTTATTCTTTGACAATAGTAACCGACAATGGTTTAATTCATCTGTATCATTTTTTCTTCCGGGTGTGTTTCTTATTCACTGCTAATGATTTATAAAAAAACGGGTCTTAATGCAATGCTTAAGACCCGTTTTATCATCATTGAGTGAGTTACTGAATACGATTCCTATAAATATTATAAGCGATATAATCCACAATGTCGGTGGCGAAATACATGTTTCTCATATTGCCGATTACCGATCTCAGTATGGTAAGGGAAGGCTGGATGAGGGTGGACAGTTTCACTGAGGTGCCGTCATCGAAAGTAATCTGGATATCACGGTCGGAGCATACCGAGTGCTCATCGGTTGTGCTGTCTGAACTGTCAATAAACTGGACCGTGGCCTTTTGCTGCAGCACTCCGTTCAAATAAACCTGTATGGAATCGAAGGATGCCAACCTGTGGATCTCAACATTGCCAATGGTAAGGGTATAGTCGGCGTGATGCATGCCCCAGTGGTGGTCTCCGGTAAAACTGGCTGTTTCCTTGAACAGTGTACCCGTATCGGATGACAGGGCAATCATACTGCTGGTAGTGTCGCCTGACTGGCTGCTTACCGAAATGTAATACCCGTTTTCAAAGGAGTACTTTGATGAAAAATCAAGACCCGAGGATGTATTCAGGGAAGAAAGGATATACAGGCTGCCGATATTCGAACTGTCGAGTTCAAATCCTGCCGAAAGCTTGTAATCATATAACATTCCGCTGGTATAATAAAAATGGTAGTCGTTGGCTGTAATGATAAAATTATTGGTCAGTTTGTTGTTACCCGGGTCATAATAATGAAGATAATGAGGGTGGAATATCAGCTTTTGGGGAAGCTTTACCACGAAATTATCGCTGATTCCCGTTTTTTTGAACAGCCTGCTGGCGCAATTGAAACAGGTGGGCTGGGTTGAGTCGGGCATATACTCATACACACCTTTCACAAGGTCCATAGTAATGCTGTCGGTATATGATTCGCCCGATTTAAGACCTGTTTGAGCGCTGAGCAACTGGTAGCCGGGAGTTTCCGCAATCTGCGTAAGGGCATTGTTCACTTTATCCGCACTGGTCTGAAGCGATGACTTCAGATTGGTGTTCAGTTTGAATTCAGAATCCATTCCTGAATTCCTGGAGCATTGCCAGGTCAGTCCGGCGAGGACTACCGCAATGATCAGAATGAAATACCTTCTCATAGCTTTAATGTTTTGATTATACATGCATCCCCTTAATTTCATTCCAGCATACAAAGATTTTCACACACTTCCTGTTGCCGGTATTTCTGTTGTAAATACAAACGAGAAGCAGGTATAGAAATTGCAATCAGGTACCTTTTTAACATTTTATGTATATAGTTATATATCAAATTTTTATATTTAATAAAATAAAAATTGGCCATATCCTGTGAACCTGTAATATGGAAGGTGTTCTGCGAGAAAGCCAGGAAGTTATTTTAAAGCGGGAATCAGTTTGCCTCAGCATGAAGACGGATTACTGTTCGATCCAGAGCACGGAATTTCCCGTTCCATACTCATTTTCCTCCCACAGTTTGTTTGCAGGATCGACAATCCAGTCTCCATCCACCACGAATTTGTACAGGTATTTGCCCGGTTCAAGGTAAATGGGGAATATCCATTTACCGTTTGACAGGACCATGCGATATCCGTTCCTGTCCCAATTGCAGAAGTTTCCGGTAACGATAACCTGTTTTGCTTCAGGGCGATCCAGGATGAAGGTATGGTTTGGTTTGAATGCCAGTACGGAATTGGCATACTCGCCCGTACCCTTTATAAATGGATTGCGGGGATCGGGTATCCATTCACCATCCACGATGAATTTATATTCATACAATCCGGGCGCCAGGATATAAGGCAGTTCCCAGCCAAGCTCCATTTTGCGCATGAGCAGTTCTTTTGTACTCCAGTCGTTAAAACTCCCGCTAAGCACAACCTGTTTGGCATAACCGTAACCCACCAGCTTGAAGGTATAGGTTTCACCCAGTCCGATAAAAGAATTCAGATTGCCATCGGCGTCTTTACGGACATCGGGATTGGCCGGATCGGTAATCCATTGGTTATCGACGATAAATTTGTAGGCATGGGTGCCATCGCAGAGGTATACAGGCAATGTCCACCCATTTGCTGATTTCAGCATTCTGGCATTATCGTGATTCCAGCCATTGAAACTTCCGCTGAGTGTCACCTTCTTTGCCTGTGCATAACCCTTGAGATGGAATTCATAATTGGTACCGAAAACAATAGAATTGTATCCTTTCTGGCCATCCCGCTCATGCTGTCGGTTGCTGGGATCCTCCTTCCATTTTCCATCTACGATGAATTTGTAGTCATATTTCCCGGGCAGTAGCCTGAGGTTTGATATCCAGCCAGAATCAACCGGAATCATTGCATCTTTCTGCGT
>JAKAMP010000245.1 GCA_021812865.1 Bacteroidota bacterium
CTTATGCCTATGGGAAAAAGACGGTGCATACCTTTGATACGGCTGGCGTTTATGCCGTGAGGGTGATAGTAAAAGGAGACGGGGGTATAACTTCCTCGATAAAGAATGTTACAGTTTATGCCTTGCCTAAGGCAAAGTTTGAGGTCAATCCCAAGGTGGTTTACCTGCCCGACCAGGCGATTAATACTTACAATACTTCCCAGAATGCCGTTTCATGGATCTGGGATTTCGGAGACGGCACTTCATCCAGTGAGAAAGAACCCCAGCATCTGTATAGGAAACTGGGTACATATGATATCAAGCAAGTGGCATATTCTGAAAATGGTTGTGTGGATTCACTCACTCTGAAAGCCTCCGTTCAGGTTGAAGGACTTGGATCCATTGAGTTCCCCAATGCTTTCACGCCCGATATGACTGGTCCGGGCGACGGCAGGTATGCAGGGCTTACCGGAGAGCGCATCAACGATATCTTCTATCCAAAGCACGAAGGGGTGGCAGAATATCATTTGGAAATTTATTCACGCTGGGGAGAACTGCTTTTCCAAACCGATGACATTGCAGTGGGATGGGACGGCTATTATAAGCAGAAGCTTTGCAAGCAGGACGTGTACGTTTGGAAGGCAAAGGGCAAATTTTATAATGGAAAGGAATTTTTGAAAGCGGGCGATGTGACCTTGCTTCAGAAAAAAGAATGATTATTTTATTAAAAGGCATTGAATGAGCTGCATCAAATACAAGGGTTTCTGATTCTTCGGAGCTTTAGGCTCTGCTTGAGAAATTTGTGGATCAGCGTAGTCATACTTGCTGGATTGATTTGTTCGGTTGAAGTGAGCGCCCAAACCGACCGTGATTTCTGGTTTGTCATTCCCAAAGTAACTACAGAGCTTGGTACCGGAGGGGCATCGCTTGGATTTACCATCACTACGTATGATCTTCCGGCAACAGTTAATGTGACAATGCCCGCCAACGGGGCATTCACACCCATTCAGGTTACCATTCCGGCCAATTCAGTTCAAAGCCTTGATCTTTCATCCCAAGTTGACCAGGTTGAAAATGCTTTTGCTGCCCTGGGACTCATTCAGGGGAAGAATAACAAAGGCATTCATATTACTTCTTCCAGCCTGATCAATGTTGTGTTTGAGTCGAAGCGGTCGCAGAACCCGGAAACCTTCACCCTGAAAGGACAAGCGGCGCTCGGTTCTGATTTTTTTGCAAGCTTCCAGACCCGAATGTATAACTACAGCCAGCCCACCTATGTTGCTCCTCCATATTCGGCCTTTGATGTGGTATTCACTGAAAACAACACCACCCTGACCCTGGTCATTCCTGCAGGGGAGTCAATATACAATGGTACAGGCCCTCCTCTTACCGGTACAGTGTCAATTGGACCATTCAATGCAGGGGAAACCTATACAGGTATTCCTGCGAAAGTAACTGCGCCTGAAGTGACTGGGTTTTATGCCAATGATGTTTATGGAAGGGCAGCTGAAGATCACCTCGCCGGCGTGCGCATCACGGCAGGGGGAGGGAAGAAGATTGCCGTTACCCTGAAAGATGATGCCCTAAAGTCGCTCGTCGGCAATTCGGCTGATCTGATCGGTGACCAGACTATTCCCATCAGTCAGCTGGGGAAACAGTATATTGCCATCAAAGGTACAGGAATAGCGGGATATCAAAACCCTGCCTTTTATGTTCCTCCTCCTGCCGACCCTGTGAGCACAGAAGAATTGTATATACTAGCTACAGCCAATAGTACTCCCATCTATATCAACGATACACTGAAGGCTACACTAAATACCGGTCAGACCTATGTGTATGATGTTCCTTCGCCCAGGTCCTATACTGTGGTGAGTACAACAGGTTCACCATTCTACTGCTATCAGCTGACGGGTGTGGGATCGGACCTGGGAGATGACATATTGCCAAGGACCGATATATGCAATGGTTCTACTCGGGTGAAATTTTCGCGTTCCTCCAGCCAGGAGTTTTATATGTTTATCCTTGTGCAGAAAAATGCAAAGGATGGATTTTTGCTGAACGGAGCTGCTTCCAGCTTTATAACAACCTCTTCGTTTACCGACATTCCTAATACCAACTGGGCTTACGCGAGGATAGGAACCCTCAATACCGTCCAGATTCCTGTAGCTTCCAGCATAGAATTGAGCAATATTAAGGACGTGTTTCACCTGATGATTATGAATGGAACCTCTGTGCCCACCAACCCAACAGCAACCACGGGGGGCGCCAGGTTCAGTGTTTTTTCCAACTATTTGCCGGTGTCCACCCAGATCAGCGGATTTATAACTGAAACGGGTACCAATACGGCAAAAATCTGTTACGGCCAGAGCGTTCACATGCAATCGACCGGTGGAGTGACCTATTCATGGGATCCTAATGATTATCTTTCGGATAGATACAGCCCGGCGCCCACAGCTACTCCCCTGACAAGCACCTTGTACACGGTAACTGTAGCCGGGGCCTGCAGCATTACAGACACGCTGCAGTTCCGGATTAATGTTGCCCTGCCTATGGAGGCCCGCTTCAATATTGATACCTCCAGCGGATGTGCGCCCCTTTACCTGAAAATTAGAGATCAGTCGTATGGTGTGCTCACATACAACTGGGATTTCGACGACGGAACCACTGCCGCCTGGAACTCTCTCGAAACCGTCACTCACGATACTACCTTCATTCATCCTTTCACAAATCTTACAAGACCTTATCTTGACCGAAGGATCAGGCTTATCGTGCAGAATTCCTATTTGTGCCGCGATACCCTCGACCGCACCGTTAGAGTGTATCCACAGGTGACTTCTTCCTTTAAGGTAAGCCCAGATACCATTGGCTGTCAACCGTTTGCTCCAAGTTTTACCAATACCTCAGTGAACGCTGATATTTATCAATGGCAATTTGGCGATGGCGCTTCTGCTGCAACCTTCAGTCCGACCCACACATACTCCAATACAGGAAGTATAGACAGCATTTATTCTGTAAGGCTTGTTTCCACCTCTGTATATTACTGTGCCGATACGGCAAATACTACCATAAGGGTTCATCCTTATCTTAAGGCGGATTTCACGGCCAATCCATCGCAGGGTTGCTCACCACTTGATGTAAATATTCTGAACCAATCGGTGGGTGGCAGCGCCATTACAAGCTACCAGTGGAGCTTTGGCGATGGCGCCACCAGCACTTCAGGGGTAGCCACATTGACCCATACCTATCTGAACAATACGGGTAGCGTACAGAATCTTCCGCTGAAACTCGTCATCCGGAATGCCATGGGATGCACTGACAGTCTCACCAGGACGATACAGGTTTATCCTAAAGTATCAGCGCTGTTTACCCAGGATCAGACCGCTGGATGCAATCCTCTGGTGGTAGCATTCATAAAGCCAGTCAATCTCGCCCCGGTTTCTTACGACTGGTCCTTCGGAGATGGGGTTTCTTCAAGTGTTTCCGATCCTGTACATGTCTTCGGTAACCTCACTCCCCAAGATACTATTTATTCTACCAGGCTGGTGGTTACGTCGCCGAACCTTTGTACCGATACATTCAAAAGAGATTTTTCAGTTTACCGGTATATCAAAGCCAGCTTTTCAGCCGATCCTACCAGCGGCTGCTTTGCGTTCGATACTCACATCGACAATAATTCAGCAGTTTATGCCGGCATCAGCAGTGTGATCTGGTCGTTTGGCGATGGGGGAACAGCCACCGGCAACGTGCCCACCCTGTTGCATCATTACCAGAATAACACAGATACACTGCAGAACCGAATACTGAAAATGACGGTATCGAATATTCATGGATGTATCGATTCAATGGCTGCTCCGGTTTCGGTGTATCCTGCAGTGCTAGCCACATTCACAGCCGACAAAATGCAGGGATGCACACCGCTTACGGTGAGTTTTGCCAATGCAACAGACTTGAATGTTGCGAAGAATTTCTACTGGACCTTTGGCGATGGTTCTTCTGACAGCGCAGTAAATCCCGTTCACCAGTTTGTTAACCTTTCGACGAAAGATACGCTCATGCAAGTGCAGATGATTGCCGTATCAAAATATTTCTGTGCAGATACACAGCAAATGGCTATCAATGTTTATACCTATGTAAGCGCAGGATTTTCGGTAGATACATCCAAAGGATGTTCACCTTTTGCACCGCTCTTTCAAAATAACTCGCTTGGCGGAATCTCTACATATGAATGGAATTTCGGCGATGGATCTCCCCTGAGCAGCCTCTTGCTGCCGTCTCATACCTACACCAATACCACCCTGGCCGATCAATTAAGAAATATCCAACTGCTTGTGAAAAACAGTCATGGCTGTTCCGATACCGCTTTTAGACTAGTAACGGTTTATCCCCAGGTAAAGGCTGCCTTCTCAACCGATGTAGCAGCAGGTTGCAACCCGCTCAATGTAAATTTTACCAATGCATCAAATGCTGTGACCACTGCTTTCAACTGGGATTTTGGCGACTATGCTTCCTCGTCGCTTGCCAATCCTTCCCATACTTATTATAATCTTGGGCCCGCCGACAGTGTAAGAACGGTGCGATTGCATGCCGTTTCGCAGTATGGATGCTGGGATGATACCGCAAAGAGCATCACCACCTATGCATACGTGGATGCAGATTTTAAGGTGGTACGGCCCGACATCTGTTCAAACACCGACCTGCTGATTTCCAATAACTCTCTCGGTGGTATTACGCAGAATTCATGGGATTTTGAGAATGACGGCACGTATGACCTGGTTTCGGCCGATACGGCCTTAAGCCATACCTATACAAACTATACCGCCTTGCCTGTGGTACGAAATGTGAAACTCATGGTCCAAAACAGCCATTCATGCTTGGATTCGATGATCAGGCCCATTACCATTTATCCAAAGGTCACGGCTGCCTTTTCGAATGATTCTGCTGGTTGTCATCCCTTCAGCGCCCAGTTTGTAAATACTTCGATAGAAGGAAACACTGCCCTTGGAAGCAGTGGGGATTATTTCTGGGACTTCGGCGATACCACCACATCTACCCTTGAAAATCCGTCTAAGATCTATTACAACTATAACGATTATGATATTTCCTATACTGCTAAACTGATTGCAGTATCTCCATATCTCTGTAAGGATTCTGTAACGAGGATATTCTCGGTTTACCACAGGCCAAGAGCTATCTTTGCGGTGGACAAGACCATTGATTGTCCACCCCTGAACCTTCAGATATCCAATACTTCAGTTACCAGCAATTCAACTTTTTACTGGGATTTCGGAGACGGGCAATACGATACGCTGACCAGCAAGCTCA
>JAKAMP010000246.1 GCA_021812865.1 Bacteroidota bacterium
TTGCTAATAGGGGCAGTCTTTTTATTTTTTTCCGTATGGCTTTATCGAAAAACAATCCGGACATTTCTGCTGGAAAACCATAGGGCAGGCTGGATTTCCATTCCGTTATTTCTGATTCTGGCCGGTTTCCTGGTCATCCCGGCACGGGGAGGCATAGGTGTGGCAACCAACAGTCCGGGCAGCGTATATTTCAGCAAAATTCCCTTTGCTAACCAGGCAGCGGTTAACCTGGTCTTTAACCTTGGCTATGCCTTTACCAATCTCGAGTCGGTGAAAGATCCCTATGCGTTTGAAGACGAGAAAAAAGCCGAAGCCATCGTTAAGAATCTGTATGAAGATAACGGAACTTTTCCCCAAGTGCTCCATTCAAACAATCCCAATATCATCATCATTCTTTTGGAAAGTTTTACGGCAAAGGTGATTGAACCGCTGGGCGGACGACCCGGTGTGACTCCCAACTTCACCAGGCTGTCTAAGGAGGGCATATTGTTCTCCAATATGTATTCGAGCGGAAACAGGTCCGACAGGGGCATCGTTTCTGTGCTTAGCGGATTTCCAAGCCTGCCTGCCCTTTCAATAATTAAATATCCACAGAAAACGCAGCAACTGCCTTTCCTGAGCCGTATATTTAAAGACAGGGGGTATCATTTGTCCTTTTACCACGGGGGAGATATCGATTTTGCCAATACCCGATCATTCATTACCAACGGTGGTTTTGACAGGATCGTTTCCAAAAGCGATTTTGACCGCTCTCAGTGTAATTCGAAGTGGGGAGCTCATGATCAGTATGTGCTTAGCCGTATGTTCAATGATCTGAACCATGAAAAACAACCCTTCTTCTCAGAAATATTCACCCTTACCAGCCATGAACCTTACGAAGTGCCGGTCAAGACTCCTTTCAACGGGAAAGACGACGACTCTAAATTCATGGGTTCATTATGGTATGCCGATTCCTGCCTCGGTGATTTTATCGACAAGGCCAAGAAAACCGACTGGTGGAAGAATACGCTTGTGATTATGGTGGCCGACCATGGTACGCGATATCCGGGTGATGATGATATCGAATATCCCATTCGTTACCGTATTCCTATGTTATGGATAGGAGGGGCCTTAACCTGTAAGGATTCGGTGGTGAGCAAGATTGCAAACCAGACCGATATTGCCTGTACCTTGCTTGACCAGCTTGGAATTAACGCCGATTCCTTTCTGTTCAGCAAAAATATCCTGTCTTCCGCATCTAAGTCGTTTGCCTACTTCTTTTACAATGACGGTTTTGGATATATCGATGATAATGAACGCTTCTCATTTGATAACAAAAGCCGGTCAGTGACATACTCCGAAGGGGTGGTTCCCGATCAGAGCATTCTTGCCGGCCGGTCTTATCTGCAGGTATTATACAATACCTTTATGAAATACTGAGCGGGTTAATCTGTCAGCTTTACCCCGCCATACGAGGTTTCAATGTTGACCCTTGATTTCGTCTTTTCGTCTTTCCCAACCAGCCCCTTGATGGTAGAGGAAGTATTTTCTTCAACCCTGTCGTATTTGCCATCGGGTACGCTGATCTTGGCATAATGAGCTTCTCCATCAATGATATAGGATGCATTGGGAACGATTCCAATACTGATTCCACCGTAACCGTTCTCTATCTTTATGGATTCGAATGTGGCAGGAACATTGTCAATAGAAAGTCCTGAATATTTCAGGCTGGCGTCGAGCTTCCTGTCAAGTTCCTTCATCTTGAATCCGGAATAGGCTGCGGTTACCACAAAATTGGTAAGCCGGCCAACGCGGTAATCATCGTATTTCGAATCACTGACCACTGAACTGCATTCACCCAGGTACAATTTGGAATATTTACTCACAATCACATAAGCTTTCCCCGTTTCTGCATTGAATTTGGAATACTTGAGATCCAGCTTGAGCCAGTTACATTCTTCAATGGTGGCATTGGCATATCCCATGGTGATGGTTGCCATCGGATCCTCGTTGCCACGCAGGATCTTATTCGCTTTCATATTTCCGTATTTCAGAAAGATATGGGTGGGGCCGGTAAGCTCATTGATGAAAATGTCACCGTATTTGTTACTGATGTTAACATCCAGCCAGGAAGGAAGGTTTACAGTATAATTAATGCTGAATTCCCTGCCTTCAGATCCAAAATGGAACCAGCTGCCTCCTGAGTTGAATTTGTCATCAATACTGGTAACGGCTTCAATTTTATCTCCCTGCTGCGAAAAATTGACATTCAGGTATTCAAGCAGTTTTTTGGCCTTTTCAGGGTTGGTGTTTTCGATGGTGATCACCACGTCGATGGTAATCTTGTCCTGGTTCCAGTTCTTCACATCAATTGCACCATATTTATTATCGATCACAAGCTGTGTATTCTTGCCAGCCGGGTACTCCTGGTGATAATTCTTGGTTGCCTTGTTGTCCTGTGCATATACGCCGGAAAGAAAAATCATGCTGATCAGTCCGGCAAATCCCATGTTATACAAACGTTTCATGGCTGCCTCCGTATTTATAGGTTTCAGATTGGTTATTCAATATTTGTTCAAGGTTATTGATAATGTTATTCAGAACATCGATTCTTGTCTGGTAATAATTGATCATTGCCTCCACCGTCATTTCATTTTCGGGATCAGCTTTCAGCTCTTCCTGCAGTTTGTTGAAGGTGTCGTCGTTCTGGCTCAGGTCTCTCAGTATCTTGGTTTTTTGCGTTTCATCGGGAAACCTGAGGTTCCTGATGATATCATACCGGGCCTGCAACTGACCAGAATAGAATATTTCTGTTTCCTTTATTTCCTTTGCTTTTGCCAGCATGGTTCTATCCTGCAGCCTGTTTTGCCCTGAATAGAAATAAATCCAGACTCCGGCTGCACAAATCACAAGGAATATCGCGGCGATCCGCATCATGGCTTTCATCATTCTTTTTCTACCCAGCATCCTGTTCTGACTGGAAAGCTTATCCATGAACCTGCTGTGATGTCCTTCACCAGGCTCAACAGAATCGAGGAATTCCCTGTTTTGATCTATCCATTCTTCAATTGTTTTCATAACCGCGTTCTTTTAGATTTCAGCATTTCAAGAAGTTTTTGTTTTCCCCTGGCATATTGCGACCTTGAGGTGGAAGCCGTAATACCCAGGATATTTCCGATCTCTTCGTGGTCATAACCTTCCAGCAGGTGCAGGCTTACAATGATCCGGTATCCTTCGGGCAACCCTGTAACACATTGCCTGATCTTTTCAGCCATTTCAGCTGTTCCGGCCTGATCCTCGATCTCGTCCTCCGATGGCAGGTTTTCTCCGGCTTTAAGTTTTTCTTCTCCTTCCAGTGGAAGCTTACTTCTGCTCCTCAGTGCATCGATCGAGTGGTTAACCACGATCCGTTTGAGCCATGCCCCGAATGCCGAATTTTCCCTGCAGGACGAAATGCTACGGAATGCCTTCAGAAAAGAATTCTGCATGATGTCTTCCGCTTCAGCTTTGTTACCAACTATACGGAAACTGATATTGAACATGGCCCGGTAATATAGCCCGTATATCTCTGCCTGTGCACTTTCATCTCCCTTCCTGCACCGCTCAACCAGGTTGTTGTGAATGAACGTAATCTTCTTTTCTTGCTTATCTGTCATATAGACGATATAAATTGGGTTATGCTGCAAGCATGCAGATTAATTTTTCTTAAATCGAAAATTAGTGAAAATTTCAGGGAATTCCATTTTCCCGTTCCGGCTCAGACCTTATTATCCCTGAATATCAGCATGCCATGTTAAGGGAAAAGAAAAACCGGACAGGGATGAGTCCGGTTCAGGTTTGTTTGTTGAGATGGTTCAGAACATCCAGTGCAGGTTTATGAATCCCTGGATGACTTTTCCAGTTTCGTAGTTTAGTTCTGAGCCAAACATGCTGTGCGGAATAGAATAAACCACAAGGATCACGATGGCGGCCAGAATAGTAAGGTGCCGCCTTTCTTTTTTAAGATTGCCGAGCACCGCCAGAAGTACAAAAATGAAGCCTATCAGGGTTTTGTTATCGGTAAGGTCGAAGCCATAAGGAACGCCTGTCCAGAAAGCCCCAAAGGCGTATTTCTGAACGATGGGACCGAGAATCAAACCTCCGAAGAGAAGACAAATCAGTGTATAAAGGGTATATTTTCTGAAGCTTGGCATGTTGCCAATGGCCAGCGCTCCTGCGAGGTTCGCCAGCAGCATGGCAATGAACATAAGAAGGGCATGAGGAATGATAATAAGGGCCGGCACATCTCCCCTGTACCGGATAATGACCGGCTTCTGCGTTCCCAACTCAACCTGCTCGTCTCCCTTTTGCAGTTTTATATAGTATTGCAGTTTTCCTGCCGGAGGCTGGTTTGGCAGCATGGCAGTTAATTCTTTTCCCTTATGTATCATGGGAACCTGGATATAATTTTCACCGGAAGGGTAATGTCTGTAAAATAGTTCTCCGGCCACAGCCGTGTCGGGCATGGCAATAGTCACCGGGCAATCCGTGGTGCCGGGGTGACTGCGATCCAGTTTTGCATGATATTGACTGCCTCCTAATCTGTAGTCGATTTTTGCAGGATAAGTGGGACCTGTTACCTTTTGATAATAGGCTGCAACCAGGGTAATCACCACGGCTATCAGCCAGTACCATACCATTTTCTTCATGCGGCGGATATTAGAGCTGAACAATTAATAATTCTTTTTTTCCGTTCCGGATCACCTCAACATTTACCGTCTCTCCATGGTTTAGCTTTGACAGGCGGTACATGTAATCCTGGATATTGTTCACGGGCTTGCCGTCGACAGAAATGATCCGGTCGCCTTTCAGCATCCCGGCTTTGGCAGCAGGTTTGCCTGGTGTGACAAAGTCGGCACGTAACCCGTTATTTTCCGTGGATGTGAAATCGGGCATGATCCCCAGGGTTACCTTGAGTTTCATTTTCCCGGACTCCTGTGTTTTAGGACCTGCTTCCCGGAAGGTTAGCCGGTTTGGTTCATGGTCTATCTCGTTGGCAATTTTGTATACATAATCTGCAACCTCCTTAAGGCCGGCAAAATTGATGCCCTCGTAATTATCCCTTGGCGTATGGTAATCCACGTGGGCCCCGGTTGTGAGATAGATTACGGGTATATTTTTCGCATAAAAGGAAGAATGATCCGATGGGCCATATCCCTCGGGCGATAAGGTGAGGCGGAAGGCTGAATCGGCGTTGAATTCATTGACTATTCCGGTGGCTTCCAATGAGGTGCCCACCCCGTTGATCTGAAGGGAATGATTTTCCTTTAGCCTTCAGA
>JAKAMP010000247.1 GCA_021812865.1 Bacteroidota bacterium
TGAGACACTTGCAGAATTCAAAGACGTGTGCATTCAGAATAATTTTAAAACACTCGCAGATATAGTAAAACATCCGGTTCCGGAACTGATGAAGAAACCCGGCTTCGGAATGCGCGTTTTTAGGGAATTATTAAGAATACTTATTGAAAATAAGATAGAAAATGTTCTGAAAGATTAAGCCTAAAACTAGTTATTCAGACGGTTGAGCATCCTGATCAAAAAAGATTTTACAACTGATTTATCAGAATCGGTAACATTATAATACTTCGAGTAAAGACTTGCCAAAGAAATATTTAAAACTCTTTTTGTTTGAAAATGCCTGGAAAAGAATCCCAAAAGTTCTTTCAAGTTTTTGTTCCTGATTGTTCCTGTTTCTGTTAAAATTCTAATAAAAAAGGCTAACTGGGGTACAGAGAGTTCAGTTTCTATTTTAAAATTGCCGTTAATCAATCTATTCTGTGAGCCATTCACAGGCTGCAATAACTGAAACCTTTTCTCCACAAATATTATTTCTTCAGAAATCCAGGCAGATAGACTGTCTTTAATAGAAGCTCTTTTATAATGCAGAAACAGGCTTGGTTTAGTTAATGATTGATTTACTACTTTTTGGTGCCAATAGTATTTTTCAAGCTGACCGGTTAAAGTATCTTCAGCCTCGACGGAATTTTTTATTTCTTCCGTCAGATAAAACAGAAACTTCCAAGAATTAAAGTTGTTGCTAAAAAGGATTTTTTTTATAATCCCTTCATCGTTTTGAAATAAAATGCTTCCGGGAACATTTTTTAGTTCGTTCAACAAATCTTTTAAATAATCAATTTCCTTAAAACTAAGAGATTTTTTTTCTCCTCTTGTAAATATTTCATAAGGTTCCAAAGCTATTTCCCATAACTTATTGTCACCAGTCAATTGAGATTTTAAAGTATGCAGAGATTCGCTAAATTCTTTCCGTACAGAATGAATTAATTTTTTAGGCGCCGGCTGCAGGCATCTGAAATATTTTGGGAATCGCTCACGGAGAAAAAGAATTAAATCTTCAATAATCTTACAAACTGATTTTTGAATTGCCGTTAAGCTTAACGGAGTGTTATTCGTATTTTCATTATGATTAATAAAAACGAAAAGCTGATCAGACAGAAAAGTCAAACGTTCCTGATGACAATAAACATGCTGTTTAATAAGCCTTTCTTCTTTCAATGAAAATAAATCTATCAGAAAATTATTTTCATATTGAATCTTAAATTCCTGGGCAATTGATAGCCACTCCGAATATTCTTTCTCAGAGTACGCTTCTTTTAGATTAGCTGGGTTTAGGTCATTTAAAATAAGAGAATCAAGTATGTTAAGATCACACTTCAAAATTTTAAGGTTTAGAAAAAATCATTCAATCACGAAAGTACCAAAATTTAATTTATAGAATTCAAAAAGCAATAAAAAATATTACGATAAGGTATTAGTAAATACATCTGTAATAAGCTGCATTGGTATGTTTCCTGAATCTATACTAGAAATTGAATGATAATTGCAATAATTATGCCTGATTAATTTTAAGGTTTTCTTGTACTGTCAATTTCTCCTTCAGTAATTTCATATCCTGACTGACTTTTTTCTGAATGACTTTGGCATAAATCTGAGTTGTTATAATGCTTGTATGCCCCAGCATAGAACTAACTGATTCAATGGGTACACCATTGGTGAGGGTGACAGTAGTGGCAAAAGTATGACGGGCAACGTGAAAAGTAAGATTCTTTGTAATGCTGCATAAATCGGCAATTTCTTTGAGGTATGAATTTAATTTCTGATTGCTTAATACCGGTAAAAGCTGACCTTTATTAACGACTGCAGGATGATCTTTGTACTTTTCCAAGATTTCAATTGCTTTGGGTAATAAAGGAATGTTTGAGGGGGTCTCCGTTTTGTGCCTGTGGGTATTGATCCATAATTCGCCATCAATCCCCTTTTTAATATTGTCTGAAGTAAGTTCGGCTACGTCAACGTAAGCCAGGCCAGTATAACAACAGAAAACAAAAACGTCCCGTACTTGATCAAGTCTGGCGACAACGAACTTTTTATCTTCAACAGTTTTTAATTCATCCTGAGTAAGAAAATCTCTTTCAACAGGTTTGAATTTAATAGAGAAGCTCTGGAACGGATCCTTATCAAGCCACTCATTTTTAACAGCTATATTGATAACCCTCCTCAAGTTCTTGATATATTTGTACGTTGTATTCTGGTTACAACCGCAAGTGGTTATAAAATAATGCTCGAAATCTGTTACAAACTTGTAATTTAATTGAGACAGTAAAAAATCGGATTGTTTGTAGACTTTCTTCATAAACTCTTTTACATGCCTTAAGGTAGTTTCATAGCGTGTGAAAGTAGCCTCAGCATGATCAATACCAACCTTTTCAGATAACATTTTATTATGGTATTCAAAAACTTCAACTAATGTTTTCTGTTTGGCTGTTTTGCCTAAAAGAATATTTTTAATAGCTTCAGCTGAGAGAATAGAACCTTCATCCACTATTTGCTTATGTGCCTGGTAGGTCTTTCTCTCCCATAGATTAATGTATTCATTCAACAGCCGTGATGCTTCACTGGTACCGCTTGCCCGGCCACCTTTGCTGTTCCACTTGGTTATTTCAACTTCACGCTTGATTGATAGCTCGGCCCGCTTTCCATTAATGGTAATTCTTAAATAAACAGCAGCTTTTTTTTCATCGCTCGCTCTTTCCTTTCTGATGAAGAAGAGAATACCTAAAGAACCGTCATCTCTCATTGTATTGGATATTAATATTTTATCAAATAGAGTATAGAATTAGAAGTGTTTTCTATAAACTGTCATAAAGTTAACCAAATTTTATGAGAACAGCAAAATTTTAGAAGGGAGAAATAAAAATTATTTTATTTTATTTAATTATACTACAATTAATTACATCGTTTCTGGTGAACAAATATATTCATAAAATTCTGTTCACCGAACTGTTCACTTTTTTATTAAAAAACAGGTGTTTTTTTGATATAACCGGGAAACAAAAAACCCAGCAAATACTTAATTTTACTGGGTTTTACTATTTTTTAATGGTTAGCTTAGTGGAGCTGGAGGGAGTCGAACCCTCGTCCAAACAGGAAACCCATATGTTTTCTACATGCTTAGCCGGGAGTTGGTTGTCGGGATAAGGCTGGCTTCCGGCGGCCGACCTTGTCCTTATTCCCTAAGTTTTCGCTGCAATGGCGGGACTTCATTGCAACTAGCCCGGTCTCACGAGCACCTCCGGGTCGGAAAGCGTCAGGCAGGCTCTCCGGGAGATGTCTTGTCCCGGTTACCTAGAACCAGGATTAAGCTTGATTTGCACTATGCAAATTAAGCAGCAAGAGCGTAGTTGTTTTCGCCTGTTATGTTTTGTAACCCTTTTTTACGGGCGTTGTTACATGGCCCTGCATGCTTGCATACCGATTCATCCTGCTGTCAAAACCGGTCAGCCCCATATGCCGCAAAGATACAAATAAACCACGAATATCCGGTATTTTCACCGCTTATTCAATCGAAATCTCCTGCTCCTCCACATTCCATCCCCGCAGAGATACTTCTGCCTGCTTCAGAGATATCTCCGCGCCATACTCAATTTCCACCTTCTTTTCCTCCCCCGGCATCACCGAGATGTAGTTGTCACTGTAAAAAACCGGCAGGATCCTTTTTCCGGTCGACTTGTCCACCAGCGATACCCGGTTGAAAAAAGCCATGGGGCCATCCTCGGGTACGCTGAGGGTTACTTCAATCTTCCCATCCTTTGCCTTAATCGCTTTCAATTTGATAGTCGCCCTGGGAAGTTTCTGCAATGCGCTGTAATTGCCCAATGAATCGGGCCACCAGTAAAGGTTTTCGCTCAGTACCTGTTCTTTACTGTTCACCAGTTGGAGCAGAACGAATGGCGCCGGCTCCCTTCCCGGCCGGTTGCTTTTTGATTTTACTGCAAAATATTTCTGCACCGACGTGGGACTCACCTCGGTGAGCACCTGGTTCACCACCCTCGGCTTGCCATCCGCGTCAATGGTCTTCACCCTGAGCATCAGGTCATGGTAAGCATTAAAAGTGTTGTTTACCACCATTGCCATGCCGTCGGCCGGACTGCACATCACATGCAGGGGCTCTGCACCATGATGCAGTCCGTAAAGGCATGCATTCGGGTCCAGGTAATAATCATACATCTGCCCGCGAAGCGCTGTCCATGGATTCTGCGTCTTCCATATGATCACACCCGTATACCAGTCCCACATATGCGCACTGTGCCCCTCGATCAGGGCCCGGTACTGGTCATAGTTTACCAGTTGCGCCTTGTCGGCAAAGTCTTTTAGACTGGTTGGCGTTCCATAGGCTTCTATATACCGGTTATACCCTATATATTTATGGTATCGCCACACCGAATCGGGCTTTGTCCCGCCCTGGCCGGGAATGACAAGGTTCCCTTCGGGAATGAATCTTTGCAGGGATTCTATATCGCCCATTCCAACCGAACCGATTTCCGAGTTGAATGGAAAGGAGCGCTGTTCCCAGAAGAAGTCCGGCGACTGGATCGAATACGGTCCGTCTCCATTGCCGCCGATTGAATTATACGACATGCTGTCGGTATTGGAGTAGGTGAAGAAATACCTGGTGCCGTCGAGTTTTGGCAAAAGGGATTGCTGCATTTCGGTAAGGATGTCTTCCGGGGGCGGTATTTCGTTTCCCCCGCAATAAAAGGCAAGGGAAGGGTGATTGCGCATCATTTTCACTTGATCTGCCACCGAGGCCAGGAACAACCGGTGGTCGTCAGGGTATTTCCGGCGGGTCCACTGATCGTCCTTTTTCCTCGGATCTACCCAGCGGCCATTGCAGTCGCCCGACATCCAAAAATCCTGGAATACCAAAATGCCATACCTGTCGCATGCATCATAAAACTCAGGACGCTCGGACAATGCGCCTCCCCATATCCGGATGAGGTTCAGGTTCATGTCCCGGTGAAAACGTATTTCAGCATCATACCGTTCTGCTGAAAGCCTTAACATGGCGTCAGAAACGATCCAGTTACCCCCTTTGATGAAAATCTTCTGACCGTTCACCAGCACCTGCATGCTGCGGGTGTGATCGTTCCATGCGGTCTGTATCTCTCTCACTCCTGCTTTCAGCTTTTCCATATCGCAGGATTCGCCCTTCGCATTCGTAAAGCTGAAGGTGACGTCATAAAGGTATGGTTCTCCGCAGCCGTTGGGCCACCAAAGCCTCGGCCGGGGGAGTTGCAGGTCGGGCAAACTGATTTCA
>JAKAMP010000248.1 GCA_021812865.1 Bacteroidota bacterium
AGACCAGCGAATTGTGCATGAGCAGGGCCGTGAAAAACCAGCTTCCATCACTGTACTCGGTCTGCATTTTAGGGATGTTTGGAAATTTCGATGCAATGGTGCTCAGATTGGTAATGAAGGTATTGGCCGATGAGGTGTCTCCGCCCGTATACAGGTGATGGGCAACGGCATAACATTTCGTCATGTCCATGTATTGGGTATAATCCGAGGGTCTGCCGGACCATGCATTTTCGATGCCGATCACCTCAGGACCGATCATTCTGGGAAAAACATTGAGGTTGGCCCGGTTTGAGTCGAGCGCATCATATACCTTGCTGAACGCAGTGGCGTAAGAGGCCACTTTGTAAGTGCTGTCAAGATTGGCATCGTAAACAGACTGTTCCTGGGGCATGAAGATGCAGCCCTCGTATCCCGGATTGAAATTGGGTTCGTTCTGGATGCTGATGTACCTGGCGTTGATACCTCGGTTCTGGTATTGCAAAAGGCTCTGGTACCACCAGTTGGCAAAACCGTTGTAAACGAAGTTGCCCGTTGAATCAGTGGCAAGGGTAGCCATGGTTCCGTTGTTGGCCGGCAGGCCATTGCTCTTGTACTTCCCGGGAGGCGACCAGGAGGTGATGAGAATGTCTATGGGATTACGCTTGTTCGCCTCCTGAACAATGTAGGCACAGTCATCCATTGGCTGATTTATTCCTCCCTCGTTCATATAGTCGTTGCGCAAACGGAGGATCGATATTCCGAGGTCTTTGAACAGGTAATCGAGGATGGTCGATTTATATGGATGGGCCGTGAGCCATCCCTCATACCAGGCAATGGAGCCGCCGAACCCATCAATCGTCTGTTTGCTGGCCGACACGGTAACCGGAATCCTCTCCTGTGCCACGAGCGGCATAAACAGGATGCTGCTAAGGAGAATAGAAAACGCAATGCGTATAGTTTTCTTCATGATCTTCATTTTACTCTATAATGCAAAATTAAGCGTCTGGGTCAAACCTGCCCGGAAAATGAATTAATTTTTGAAAAAAAGACGACCTGTTTGTAATCTTCATGAAAAACATAGAAGTGCATATTCGCTGATATGTTATACGCTCTGTCCGTTCAGTAACCATGGTTATGCCCTGCTGGTGTGAGTATCTGATAAATTGATTACCTTTGGTTTATGGTTGAGAAGAACGAAATATTAAATCGGATTAAGGAATCTGTAAGGTCAGTGATGCCCGACGCAGTGATCATTTTATATGGATCGGCAGCTCGTGGGGAGAATCGTCCGGATTCTGATATTGATTTGCTTGTTCTGCTTAATAAATCGGCGGTTTCAAGAGAAGATGAAATCAAAATAAAGTATCCTTTATACGAAATTGAATTTGATACAGGCACTATTATCAGTCCATTGGTCCTTTCAAAGTCAGATTGGGAATCACGGCATAAAATCACTCCATTCTACGATGGTGTTGACAAAGAAGGGATTGTGTTATGAATGATTCTGAAAGACAAGAGCTTATTCATTACCGAATCCGCAGGGCATTTCAGACCCTTGAAGAAATAGATATTTTGGTTAAAAACCAATTATGGGCCACCGCGATCAATAGACTCTATTATGCCTGCTATTATGCAGTAACCGCTCTGCTGCTTAAAAATAATCTTACGCCCCATACGCATGGGGGAGTACGTCAAATGTTTGGTCTTCATTTTATTAAAACGGGCTTGATCAATGCTGAACTGGGGAAATTTTACAGCGATATTTCCGATAAAAGGCAAATTGGGGATTATGATGATTTTGTGATTATAAAGGAAGAAGATATGAATGAGCTGATTCCCGCTGCAAAAGAGTTGATTCATTCCATAGAAAAGATGGTGAAATCATAGAATTCCGGTGAACTGCAGCAGGCTAAGCCGGTGAGGATGAAAAGTGAAATTTAATATAAATTCCTTTTACGCAAAAAGGTACACTCTGCCCGGAATCCTTAATTTTACTCTTTCAACTGAACTGGTGGACCTTTTTAGTAAGTGCATACATGGCAACTGACAGGTTAAAAATGGGCAGCAAACCCGGACTCAAAAATATCTTCCGCTCCCTTCAATACCGTAACTACAGGCTTTTTTTCAGCGGACAAAGCATTTCGCTCATCGGAACCTGGATTCAGCGCATCGCCACCCCCTGGCTTGTTTACCATCTTACCGATTCACCTTTCCTTTTAGGGCTGGTTGGTTTTGCCGGACAAATCCCCACCTTTCTCATTGCTCCTTTTGCCGGTGTGCTTACCGACCGTTGGAACCGCTACCATCTCCTCATTGCCACCCAGGTGCTGGCCATGATTCAGGCGTTGGTGCTTGCCGGGCTGTATTTTGGAGGTTCTATTACGGTATGGGAAATCGTCATCCTCAGTATGTTCCTGGGAATTGTGAATGCCTTTGATGTGCCTGCCCGCCAGTCGTTCGTGGTCGAGATGGTCGAGAAGAAGGAAGATCTTGGCAATGCCATTGCCCTGAATTCTTCCATGGTAAATGGCGCCCGCCTGCTGGGACCTTCCATAGCCGGAATTCTAATCGCCCTCACCGGAGAAGGTGTATGTTTCCTACTGAACGGACTGAGTTACCTCTTTGTCATCGCTTCCCTGCTGATGATGAAGGTCAATCCCCGCGCCATTCTAAGAAAAGATACCCTCGTGATCCATGAGATGAAGGAAGGATTCCGGTATGCATTCGGATTTCCTCCTATACGGTATATCATTCTCCTGTTGGGTCTCATTAGTCTCATGGGCATGCCTTATACCGTGCTGATGCCGGTGGTGGCCAAAGTCATATTGCACGGCGGCGCACATACCTTTGGCTTTCTTATGGGGGCATCCGGCCTCGGAGCGCTGACCGGCGCCTTCTTTCTTGCTTCCAGGAAGAATGCCCTGGGACTTGACCGCCTCATTCCCGCTGCTGCGGCTGTATTCGGCTTGGGACTGGTGGTCTTCTCCTTCTCGCATGTCTTTATTCTATCCATGATAATCATGGTATTCATTGGACTGGGCATGATGATGCAGATGGCTGCCAGCAATACCATTTTGCAAACCATTGTCGACGACGACAAACGCGGCCGCGTGATGAGCTTTTATACCATGGCGTTCATGGGAGCGGCGCCTTTTGGAAGTTTCCTGGCCGGATCTCTCGCCAAGGCAGTCGGAGCCCCGTATACCATCCTGTTTGGGGGTGTGGCCTGCATCATTGGCGCAATCCTGTTTGCCCGGAAATTGCCCGAAATCAAAACCATCATTCATCCCATTTATGTGCGCCTTGGATTCGTTCCCGCTGGCTCCCCCGGTATTCAGTCCACCGCCGTTGCACCGGAAGAACAATAAAGTTCCTGAATATATTGATGAATTGCTTCGTATCTGCGCTTCTCCACAAAGATCAATGGTATGAACCCCAGCCTTTAAATTATCCCCAGAGGATGATCATTTCGCGAAATCCTGAATGATTTTCTTTGGAATGTTCTTTTTCAGGCATCTTTGAACCATGACAGGTTTATTATTCCTCAAATAATTCCTGATGCAATTTATGGAGACTTCCTTTTCTGGCTAATATGGCCTCAAATTGTAATAAAAACCCGCCGGGAATGATTTGTTTATTTCAGGCAATGAAGCGATTTCTTATCGTCCTTCATTTTAAAATTGAAATTTTAAGGTTCCGGACTCTTGTGGTACCCACGCAACCAATTCGGCTGGTTATTCATCTTTACAATGTATTTATCTGAAACACCAATGAACAGAGAAATGGAGGGGGACCATTAGCGGGAATCCCTGCAGTATCTTTAAAGAATCCATCACTTCCTTACACCAGTTTTATGAATAAAATATATTCCATTCTTTTTCTTGCCGCTGCTTTATTCACAGCCTGTAACAAGGGCACCGATATCGGCCGGTTTGACAGCGCTGTGGTGGACAGCGGATCCAATCAGAATAAGTTCCGTCAGATCACTTTTACCTTCAGCATTGTCAACCGTTCCGGAGAATATCTCAATACAACGAGCATCGACAGCATTCAGCTCACGGTGAACGGCAAATACTGGGGCGTTTTTTCTTCCGAAGCCAATGATACCTCCCAATTGACCGACCAGGTTATCAATGATGTCGGTTTTTCTTCCACCAAGGTGACGTATCTCGCGGTGGCTCCTTATACTCTCAGTACGACTAACCTTCAGACCGCAGGCGATGTGGTTAATTACCTGAACGACCGGATCGTGCTTACGCCTGGCGACTATGTCTGCGAAATAACTGCATTGAAATTTCACGATCTGAAAAACCAGTGGGTTGCTCTGAAGCCACAGCTATATACAGTGTTTAGTGTGGTGGCAAATAACACCAGCGCCTATGTGGGCGACATTGTAATAACCATGAATTAATCTGTCCATCCATGAAATGCTTGTTACTGTTGATATTCCCTGTGTTGCTTCTTACTTCATGCGATTCTGAATCAAGCCTCCGGGTACGCAACCAGCTTCCTTATGCGGTGGTTGAAAACGTTGACTGGGGCGGAATACCTGTCAGCAGCCAGATCATTCCGGGCGAAACCAGCCAGAAAATAACCATTATGGAAAATGAGATGTATTATAATATCCATCTCCCCTCGGCCTTTCCCCTGAAATTCTATATCAATGTGAATGGCGACAGGGTATTTGTCCAGACCAGGAAATCTTACCTGCTGAATAGGGATAACGATCTTACCATCGACCTATGCGACACTACCCAGGTATTCAATCCACTGATGGATAAAACCAATTAGTTTGCTTTATATGAAATCTTTTCGGAATTTGCAAGCAAGAATAAAACGCATTTAACGAAATAACAGGATGAACATTGTGGCGCCAGGGATTTCAAATAAATGAGAAAATTCCCTGAAATATTGTCCCTCTTACTTATCACTGGCATGCTCCTGGCCAGTTGTGCGATTTATAACCCGAAACCCACCGGTATCGCTCTGATCACTGCCAAAAAGGAATTGAAAGCAGACGCAGGCGTTTCGGCTATTCCATCCGCATATGCCAACCTTTCGTACGGATTGACCAAGGCCCTGGCCATCCAGGCTTTCGGAAGCCTGGAGCCCGCTCATTGCTATTATTTCCAGGGAGCAGGCGGGTTCTATAAAGGATATGCAAACCATGCTGTATTGGAAGTGTATGTCGGGTATGGCTTTGGATACGGAAATGCATACAATCTCACATTAGAATTCGAGAACACTACAAAATTCAAGGTTGA
>JAKAMP010000249.1 GCA_021812865.1 Bacteroidota bacterium
CCAGGTGAAACAGAACAGGGCGATCTCGGCCAGGAGGCTGGCTGCCAGGATTGTGACCATTGCCAATAAGAACGATCATTACCAGGCAAAAGACGACACCAGCTGCGCGGTGATCTATTTCAGGAAACCCAGAAAACTGCTTATCTGTACCGGTCCTCCTTATGAACAGGAAAAAGATGCCGAGCTTGCCGGCCTGGTGAATGATTTCGAAGGCAGGAAGATCCTTTGCGGCGCTACTACCAGCGATATCATAGCCAGGGAACTGAACCGCAACATTACCGACAGCTTTGAATTTTCCGATCCTGAGCTTCCGCCTACCTCTTCCATGGAAGGAGTTGACCTGATTACCGAGGGAATTTTAACCCTTAGCAAAGTATCGAAAATCCTCAACGAATATCATCACAATTACGCACTCGGAGAAGGTCCAGCCGACCAGATCGTTCGTATGCTCCGGGAAAGCGATGAAATCCATTTCATTATTGGCACCCGCATCAATATTGCTCACCAGGATCCTAACCTGCCCATCGAACTCGAAATCCGCCGCACTGTAGTTCGTCGCATTGCACGGTCGCTGGAAGAAAAGTTTCTTAAACAGGTATCCATGAAATTCATCTGAGGTTCACCGCTTATCTCCTTCGCCATGTGTTGTCCTAAAGAGCATAACCGCTTTTCGGAGTGGTTTTGAGAAAGATGGCCCGGTTACCTGTTAACCCATTCTGATGAATTGCTGCGTATGGCTTTCTTTTTAGTCTGAATATCCTTAACTTAGCTCATAGCTTCTGCCCAACGAACTTCCTGCCTGATTCCAAACAGGATTCTGAAATGAATAAGAAACGTTTTCGCCGGGAAGATGATCAGCGACCGGGCGCCGTACTCGGAATATGGCTTGCCGTTGGCGTAACCATGGGGATTTTGCTCGGGTATGCCTTGGATTATTTGGCTTTGGGAATAGCCATTGGCGCTGCTGCAGGAATCGCGTTGGGATTGTATATTGATTCCCGAAACAGAACCGGGGACGAAGAAGATTCAGGCAGCCGGTACAGGAATAACAGGCTCATTATTATCATGGGGCTGGTGGTACTTATTGCTTTCCTAGTCATCCTTGGATTGCTGTTGTTGAAAAACAGTTGACCAGCGTGTACGGATTCGTTGACGAATCGTAACTATTCCCCAATATCAGCTCAGTATATGATGCGAACCTTCAGTATTGCTGCCATATGACGCGATCTCCGGAAAGTGCCAAACAGGCGGATTACAATTTATGTGATTATTTTTCGTTATACCAGATTGGAAATGTTCCAGGTGGTTAACTTAAAATTCAGTAGTTATGAGCCCTTCAAACAGATCCCTGGTAGTGGAAAGAAGAAGGTTAATGAGGGTGTTCCGTGTGGCAGGTGCAACCACTCCGAAAGGAACCATCATCCCCGGAGAATATGGAGTGGATAAGGGACTGGTATTTCAGCGTCTGGTGGAACGGGAAATCCTGAAAGAAACTTCACCCGGATGGTTCTATCTTGACGAGGACAGGCTGAATTATCTGAAGCTCAGGGATAGCAGGGTTTCTATCATCACCTTCGTAATCATTATTGCGGTCGCCCTGAGCATATTTCTCATCATCTCCAGGAATTCCTGGAAATAGTCTCTCGCAGCAAGGGATTAACTATTCTTCTGCAGAAGGTTGAGCAGTTTACGGTCCAGTTTATGGCCGTGCCAGTCTTCGTACGCAACGTCCTCACGGTTTGAATCGAGAATACCAAAGTCTCCCCTGAAGTTCCAGAGAGCGTAGCCAATCCCGTTTTCGCTGAGGATGCCCAGCACATCGCCGAACCATGAGAGGAACACCTCGTGTGGCGTTTTGATCCAGCAGCCCGCTTCACCGCAATGTACACCCACTCCTTTGTTTTTTATATCAATCCAGGGTTTATAGAAGGCTTCGAGGTCCTTTCTGCTCCATTCCTTGTTTCCGATTTTTCCCGGCCATACAGGAACAGGGCATTTGTCAGGATCCTTGAATGCCCAGGGCGCTTTATAATGCGACACCTCGCCCGGGTAGTACCCGCGGCAGCTCTGTGCAATATTCAGGTCAATCAGTTCGGGAGTGACCGAACTGCCTGTATTGTTACCATCGGCAATCACAATAGCGCCGGGTTTCACCTTTCTGATAGCCTGGGTGGCTGCTGCCGCCACTTTATGGTACACTTCCCCGGGCAAAGTACTGCGTCTGGAATGCTGGTCGTTCATGTCTTCACGCATGCCCGGCTCATTCACCAGGTCAAAGCTGATCTTGTCGTTAGGGATATCCTTATACCGTTTGGCCCACATTTCCCAGTGAAAACAGAAAGCATCGAGCGCCGCCTGGTCCTTCCACAGGTTAAATGGTTCGTGAAAGCCCGAATTCACGCAATAACCGGGCGCACGGTGAAGGTTGAGGCTCACATGCATGCCGTGCTTGTTGGCCAAGTGGACAAGCTTGTCAATCGGTTCCAGCGCCTGCTCGTTTATCTTGTACACATCTTCCGGTTTGATGTTAACTTGCGGGGAAATGTTCAGATATCGCGGATAGGCCATCGGAATTCTGACGAAATCAAATCCCCAGCCCGACATCCATTTCAGATCGTCTTCCGTGGTCATTGCTCCGTTATTCCTGTTGCTTGACACGGGACTGAAATAATCCAGCAGGTTAAACCCACGCCATTTAGGCAATGCATTGGTTTGGTTGAACAAACTTTTGACAGCAGGGGCTGTTTTTCCGGCGATTCCCAGCGCAGCAGCTCCTGCAAGGCTGGTTTTAATGAACGAGCGGCGATCAATATCCTTTGCGAGCATAGACAGAAGTTTTTTTGAAGGTAAGAAAAACAATGGTTACCTTCGGGTGGGTTAAATGTACTATTTTATCCGTTAATCCTGACCGGTAAGACTTATTTTATCGGCACGAATTAGTCCCTTTTCATGTATACCATATTCATTTCATCGCCATGAAAAAAATACATTCACTTCTGAAGATGTGGATATTCCATGTGCCATTGCATTGCCTGGCTGCGGCGCTGGCTTTGGTTGCAGTTATGATGATATCATTCGCAGCAACGGGTCAGGCGCTTACGGCACAACAGAAAGCTATAGTGGCAAAAGGGGCCAGGCATGAGAAAGCAGGCTGGATATATCTTCATATCGAGGGCGCTCCCTATGCCCGCGGATTTCAGCATGGTTACCTGCTTTCGAAGGAGATCAGCGACGGGCTAAGAACCACCAGGATCAACTGGGAGTATGAAACATCCATGGATTGGCCCTGGCTGGTGGAAAAATCCACCGGTTTGTTCCTGAACAGGATCGATAAGGAAAATCTCGAAGAAATGAAGGGGATTGCCGACGGGTTGAAGGCTGCTGGTGTGAATACCTCTCTGGAGGAGATTATTGCCTACAATGCCTGGATAGAGCTCAGGTCATACTGGTGGCCACAGGAACTCAGCCGGATGAAGAACGAACCGGCAGAAGGAGGAAGGGAATCTTGCAGCTCCTTTATTGCCACCGGAAGCATGACGGTCGATGGAAAGATTGTTCTGGGTCACAACACCATGAGCTCGTATAATGAATTTTATTCCAATGTGATTCTTGACATCTTACCTGAAAAGGGGCATCGAATTCTTATGCAAACCTCGCCGGGATGGATTCACAGCGGAACGGACTTCTTCATTACCGATGCCGGACTGGTGGGTTCGGAAACCACGATTGGCGGATTTGATGCGTTTGATGAGAATGGTATACCTGAGTTCACGCGTATGAGGCGCGCCACGCAGGATGCCGGTTCCATCGACGAATGGTGCGATATAATGAAAAAAGGCAATAACGGTGGGTACGCCAATTCATGGTTGATAGGCGATATTCACACCAATGAAATTGCCCGGCTGGAGCTGGGTTTGAAATACATTGGCTTTGAACGCAAAAAAGATGGTTATTTTGCCGGTTCCAATGTGGCGGAGAACCTCAAGATACTCAGGCTCGAAACCAACCGTGATGAAACGGACATAAGTCACATGGCCGTATCGCGCCGTGTACGCTGGAAACAGCTGATGAAACAGAATGCCGGCAAGATAAACCTTGAACTGGCAAAGCAAATGGAGGCCGATCATTATGATACCTTCCTTGAAAAGGAGAGCCCCGATGGCCGGACCCTTTGCGGACACGGGGAACTGCAGCGCGAACCTGCCGGATGGCCATCGGTACCCTATGGCCCTGCAGGTACCATCGATGCAAAGGTGGTCGACAGCAAAATGGCTTCGCAAATGAGTTTCGATGCGCGTTGGGGTTCCGCCTGCGGAAGGCCTTTTGATGCTGCCAAATTCCTGGAACAGCATCCGCAGTTCGACTGGATGAAAGACATTCTAGTGAGTCGCCCATCAGAACCCTGGGTGACCTTCAAAGCCGGGGAATAAGGTGCAGGAAACAAAAGTCCCGATTGACGATGCAGGCAGGTAACTTCTTCTGGGAACGTTCTCTAAAAGCATTGCAAATTTCCATAGAGAAAACGGCGGGCAGCCTATTGCATGATATCAGTAGCGTGCATCTCGCAGAAGCAGGGATATCTGCTTATAATCAGCGTTATATCGGTCAGTATATCGCTGATGTGACAACCAGTGTTCAGACATTCTCCTTTCTTCTATCTAAAGCCCTTTCGGGAAGGGATTCGGTGACTAACCCTTTTGTGTTTGTCGATTTTGGAGGAGGAAGCGGCATCGTTTCCTTTCTGGCCAAAGCGCTGGGCATTGAAAAGGTAATCTATGTTGATATTTATGATGTTTCATGCAGGGATGCGGCGCTTCTGGGCGAAAGGCTGGGGTTGAAACCCGATGTCATTCTTTGTGGCGGAATGCATGAACTCATGCAATACCTCGATCACTCGCAAACCAGGGTAAACGCTTTCTGCAGTTTTGATGCAATTGAACACATTTATGATATCCGTGAATTCTTCAGACATGTGGGGCAGGTGCCTGGCAATGACCTGAGAATGTTGCTTACTTCGGGGGCGAATATCCGTAATCCGAGGATCAGAAGGCGGCTAATGAAGGCCCAGAAAGCAGCAGAATACAACAATAGGGCTACCGAATGGGGACAAAAGGAAAGGGATACAGTGCGCAGTTTTCTTGATATCCGGAGGGAAATGATTTGTTCGGCTGCACCGGAGCTGTCCGGAAAAGAGACTGAACGTCTTGCGCGGTTGACCCGGGGATTGAACCGTGATGATATT
>JAKAMP010000250.1 GCA_021812865.1 Bacteroidota bacterium
CTGCCAGGACGAAACCGGGAAGCTTTGGATAGCCACCTGCCTTGGGGGTATATTCGTGGTAGATAAGCAGAAACTGCTGGCGTCGAAAGGGAAACCTTTTGTGGCCGAACGGAACTACTTCTACGGGGGAGGAGCCCAGGGACTGTCAGGTAACATGCTCCAGTTCCTGGCTGTGGATGGCAACAGCAACATCTGGGCAGGTACCTACCGTGCGGGGATCAATATGATCGACCGACTGAACCGCAGGGTGATTCAGCTGACTTCCCGTTCCGAAGGCATACACCTGCCTTCCGATGATGTAACGGCCATGACCGCCGGCCAGGATCATTTCATCTGGATAGCCCTCAGGAACAGCATCGTACGGCTGGATACGCGCGACAATACCTTGAAAACGATCGATGATCCCCGGCTGGCAGGTTCCTATATCAGCGCCATGACCGATGACGGCAAGCGAATCTGGATGGGCGTGAGCACAGGTCTGTTTTTTGTCGATAAAGCCATATTGAAAGTACGCCAGGTCAATACAGTCGGCAATTATTACGGTTCAGTTTTCTTCGACAGGAATAGCCGTCTATTACTGGCAGGGGGAATAAATGAGTTTCTGGAGTTCGACCCGGAAGCCATACTGGCAGCCGACCAACCGGAAAAGGTTTATATCACTTCACTGCAGATTAACGATCGACCAATGGAGCCCATAAACGGCAACTCATCAGGTATTCCTGGGCAAAGTATCCGCTTTTTACATAGTATCGATCTGCCCTACAAATTCAATAATCTCTCCTTTACAGTTTCGGAACTGAATTACAATACACCTCAGAATATACAGTATGCCAATAAGTTGACCAGACTGGATGCCGGCTGGCATTTTTCTTCCAGGGGCGACAACCGCATCACCTATAATCATCTTCCTCCCGGCGAATATACCTTATTGTTATCGCGCGTGGGAAGCGATGGCGAACCACTGCCCAATCCACTGGCTTTTACTATCCGCATCCGCCATCCCTGGTATGCTTCCTGGGTCGCCAGGGGCATTTATTTCACAATCCTGGTACTGCTCGCCATAGCGCTGGTGAATTATTTCCTTGTTCTGAACCGCCTGAGGTACGAACGGATAGAAAAATCCAAAACCATGGAACTCGCCGCCCATAAGATCGATTTTCTGACGAATATTTCCCATGAGCTAAAAACTCCCCTGAGCCTTATCATAGGGCCTCTCGGAAAAATCATGGAACAGGTAAAAACGAAAGCCATGAGGGAGCAACTCACGGATGTAAGGCACAATGCCCTGAAAATGGGTTCTCTCATTCATCAGATGATGGAAGCCAGCCGGCAGGAATTCGATGGCTTCGGACTTATCGTTTCAAAAACCGATGTGGTGGCCTTTGCCCGAAGCGTGGTTTCGGTTTTCGAAAAGCCACTGGAAGAACGATCGGTAAAGGTGAAGGTGGAAAGTAAAGTTCCCGGATTTTTCATCGAAGCCGATGTGCTGAAACTCGAGGTTATCCTGAATAATGTTCTTTCCAATGCGGCGAAATTTGCCCCTGAACACTCGGAAATAGCCTTAACGATCGAACCGCTTCAGGCTGAGGTGAAAATTTCAGTAACCGACCAGGGGCCCGGCATCGATCCCCAGGATATGCCTCATGTGTTCGAACGATTCTTCCAGTCCAGGCATTCTATCCCCCAGAACAAAGACGGATCAGGGGTTGGCTTATCCATTGTGAAGGAATATGTTCAAATTCACAGGGGAACCGTGAAAGTGCTATCTGATGGGAAAACCGGGACCTGCGTTGAAATTGTGCTGCCAGTTGTACAAATGGTGGGTGAGCCTGAAGCGGTATCAGAAGGTGTGTCAGTTACCAATACAGATGGAGGGGATGCCAGGCCGCAACTGCTTATTGTGGAGGATAATGCGGAGATCGCCTCTTTCATTTCAAGGAGCCTGGCAGGAGAGTTCCGCTGCATCACTGCCCAGAACGGCAAAATGGGGCTCGAATTGGCCACATCCGGATTGCCCGATTTAATTGTCACCGATATCATGATGCCTGTGATGGACGGCATTACCCTGTGCCGTAAACTGAAGGAAAATATAGCCACTTCTCCTATCCCGGTTGTGATGCTCACTGCAAAGGACGACCGCACCACTGAATTGCTGGGATATAAAACCGGGGCCGATGCTTTCATTGCCAAACCTTTTGAAATAGGATACCTTTCTGACCGGCTGCACCAACTCCTTCGCGGCCGGAACCTGCTGATGCAGAAAGCACGACAGGAAGCTATCATCCGGCCAAAGGAAGATGACGTTCCGTCAGCCGATGAGAAATTCCTGGCAACCATCACCCAGGTCATTGAAAATGACCTTACCAATCCCGATCTGAACGTGAACGTGCTGAGTGAAAAATCGGGCTACAGCACAAAACAGGTGTACAGGCGCATCAAATCCCTCACCGGACAAACGGCTGTCGATTACATCCGCTCGGTGCGATTGAAAAAGGCTGCTATGCTGCTTTCCAGGAAGACCTTTACCGTGGCGGAAGTCATGTATATGGTCGGCTTCAGCAACCATTCCTATTTTGCGCGCAGGTTCCAGGATATGTACGGCAAATCTCCCAGGCAGTACGCAGAAGAGAAAAGGGGCGGATAACGGAGTGGATACCGGCATCACTGTCTTTCAACCCCTTCTATTGGCAACACTAAGGGTTCATTGACAAAGGCAAGCATAAATAAGAAAATGACCCGGCACCTCTTCGGAACCGGGTCTGCTTAGTTTTAAAAAGCTGACAACTTTTATTTAGGGCTGATTTTGTTCATTTGTTTTGGCCAGGGAAACCAGTCCTCCAATGGCGCCCAGGTTCATCGATTCCAGGGCTGAACTGGGAACAATCACCATGGAGCCTTTTTCTTTCAGTCCTTCGAACAGCATGTTCATTCCACGAAGATGCAGCGCAACCGGATTGTTTTTGTATTGCTCACTTGCCTTCGCAAATTTCTCAGCTATCTCGGTTTCAGCTGTACCCAGGATAACCCTTGCCCGCCGTTCCCTCTCTGCCTGCGCTTCCTTGCTCATGGCGTCGGCCAGACCCTGGGGAATTACGATATCCTTAATTCCTACGGTCTGGCAGGTAATCCCCCAGGCATTCGTGTTGCTGTCCAGCACCTTCTGCAGGTCTTCTGCAATCTTGTCCCTGTCCTGCAACAGATCCGACAATTCATGCTTGCCGATGATGTCGCGTAACCCCGTTTGTGCAATGTAATAGATTGCATTGTCGTATTCCTGTACCTCCAGGGCCGCTTTTTCCACATCCCATACGGTCCAGTATACAATGGCATCTACATTCACCGGCACGGTATCCTTGGTCAGGGTCTGCTCGGCCTTGAACAGGGTTACCCGTACCCGTTGGTCAATATAACTGTGAACCTTGTCAATGATGGGAATGATGAAGAACAATCCGGGTCCTTTGAGTCCAATGTACCTGCCCATGCGCAGTACCACTGCCTTCTCCCACTGGTCGGCAATGTAAATGGACCCGGAAATGAAAACGGATACGATGATGGCTGCGGCCATCGCAGTGGACGATAATCTTCCTGTAACATTCAATCCTACACTGATGCCAATCAGTATGATCAGAACCGTAAGGGCAACGGGGTTGAAAAATCCTTTGGTAATTGCTTTTGCTTCCATGTCAGGCTGTTTTTTGAAGTTGGTTAATGATATCATCAATGGTAAAGCCATAGCTGAAGGCTATGGTACAGAATTCATTGCAGATGTCCTGTAGTTTTTTGCTTTTCTCATTTTGGGTAATCAGTATGTCAATCTTGCTGATGAAGGTTCCGGTGCCCTGCTGGGTTTCCAGTATATTCTGGATTTCCAGCTCCTTGTATGCCTTGGCAACTGTGTTCAGGTTCACTTTCAGCTCCACTGCCAGCGCCCTCACCGTGGGCAGCTGCTCTCCGATTTTCAGGTCACCTTTTGCAATCCCGAACCTTATTTGGTCGATGATCTGCCGGTAAAACGGAGTGCCGGTTTTGGGGTCTAATGTGAATTTGATCATTATAATAATGTTTTAATGTCATATATATATAGTACAAATATACAACATAAAAATACCGAAGTCAAGTTTTTTTAAGAAATTTTTACGAAACCTTAACTATGAAGCTTAATCGCTTATGACGGTCAATGTATTATACCCTTTTCCTAATTCCTTTTTGGCTGCCGCTTCGTAGTTGTCGCTTAAATAACGCAAGAACAGAAACGAAAGCATATAATCACGGAAATCGTCTGCGTTCATTGTTTCACGCAATTCGTCAGCGATTTTCCAAAGTGTGTTGCCTAATTGAGTTCGGTTGTTTGCTGTCATAATATCTGATTGTTGATTGAGAAGAAGGGGCATAGCCCCGCCATCTTTGTAGTAAAATGAATTATGCACATGTTCTGAGGGGCGATAGCCCTGAAATCTCTCCTAATCATAGTATTCAAATAAATATTTTTTATCGTAATCAATTTCAAATTTTTGTAGAAGCAAAAGGTATTCTTCCCTGAACGATTGCTTTTTGTGATGTTCAGGCTGATTAAGAATATATTTTACCACATTGTCAATTTGGGATTTGGAATAGGTAAAAGCCCCATAACCATCCTGCCATGCAAATTTTCTCGGGATGTATTTTTTTTCGTTGAGCCATTTTGACGAACCTGATTTTACCTGCTCCATCAATTTAGAGGGTGAAATGATTGGATGCATTCCAATAAAAATATGTATATGGTCGGGATTGCAATAGATGGCGTATGTTTTGCATTTATGATTGGTCACGATACCGCAAATTACTTTTTCAAATTCATTGCGGAATGTTTCTTTGATAAGGTTTTCTCTACCTTTTACGGAGAAAACAAATTGAATATATAATTGGGTGTAGGTGTTTGCCATGATTCGTTTTTGATTTCAGGGCTACGCCCCTTTATTGTTTAATGGTTTCATTTTTCTACGAAGATTATTGAGCTATGCTCAATTTTTATTTGTATTGAAAATTCATAGGACATAGTCCAGCAATCTTCATGGCAAAGAATATGAATGAAATGTATCAGGGGCGTTAGCCCTAAAATCTTATACCAATTAGTATTCATTTTTATTGTTGTCCGGAATAAATTATAGAGATTCCTCGCTTTGCTCGGAATGACCTGTATTTAATTGAATTTTGGAGCGGGAGGGGTTGGCTGGCGGCTTTG
>JAKAMP010000251.1 GCA_021812865.1 Bacteroidota bacterium
GGAAAAGGAAGGTGGGAGGCGTTTGAGGGGTTACCTGTAGTTCGCCCGAAAGGAAGCGCATCAGCTCAGGCTTAGGATGGTCTCCGAGCAGCGCCCTGCGGCTTCCCTGGTGTGTATATTCCGAAACCATTGAAATAACAGGGTAGCAGAGAATCATGAAATCGGGGCGGGAAGAGAAATGCTCGGTGAAATCGCCTGAACCGGAGTTTCCTTCGTCGAAATGAGTACCCACCGTTGAGGCCAGGTGTCCGCCTGCTGAAAAGCCCATGATACCGATTTTATGCGGGTCAATGCCCTGATCTTTGGCATGGGCCCTCACCCATCGCATGGCACGGGTGGCATCTTCAAACTGCACAGGGTATTCGTATGGCCGGGTATCGGTGTGGATGCGGTATTTCAGCACATAGGCCGTCACGCCAAATGAATTGAACCATTCGGCTATCTGTTTGCCTTCATGATCCTTGGCCAGGTATACATATCCACCGCCGGGACATATCACCACCGCAGACCCTGTGGTTATTCCCGGAGCTGCAGGATAACAAGTGACAGCGGGAATATCTTCATCGGTATTTCCCATAGAACCGGGCGCATTGCCTTCCCATAGCCTGTAAACAACCGGCGACTGACCGGAAACGAGGTTTGCCATTGCCATCATGATCAAGATCGTATAAAGCTTTAGCGCAGACATAGAGCTATCTTTTCGCTCAAAATTAGAAGGAATCCCTTAAAGATGGATAGGAGAGTCGAAATTTTTATATCATTCCGGTATCCTGTTATTGCCGTGGACGGAGTTTTCCTTCCCGGAGGATCAGGGGACGAGAATCGCTTTCCCTTTGACATTGCGGTAACTTACCGATGGCTTACCCATGCCGGAAACCGTTCCATCGGAAAACACCTTCAAGGTGCTGCCTGTGGGAATTCCATAGCCCTGCTGTCCTTCGCCCAACAACTTCACAGCTGCCTGCAGTTCATCCCATCCGTCCTTTTCGGCATGGGTATCGCACAGGACAGTGGCGAGGCCCATGCAGGGAAACAGTTCCGCCGAGTTATCGTCGTCGGAATCAGGCCAGCGCACCCATTGAGTTCCTAACATAATGCTGCCCGCCGAAGCGCCGAAAAATACCTTTCCTTCATCCTGCAATTCATGGAAAAAACCGATCAGCGAATGGTGGTTCATCCATTCCATCCCTTCATCTACATCACCTCCGGAGAAAAATATCACATCGCTGGCCCTCAGCAATGATTTGGCTGTGTCCACATCGGCCCTGGCTGAAGCAAGCTTCACCTCGATAATCTCAACCTTTCCCTGACCCTGCAGCATATCGGCCATCCATTTGAAAAAGGAATGATCATCGCCGTTGGCAACGCCGATATGGGCCACCTGTGGATGATCCTTGCCAGAATAGCTGTATATTTCTTCCAGTACGGTATCCACGGAAGATTTTCGACTGGACCTTCCTCCTGCCATGAGGTACACGGGCTTTTGTTTCATCATATTTCAGCAAAATTTAGTTCTGAAGAATTTCGGACAGGCTCGTTTTCAGGTTTGAACTGCTCCGGAAGAATTTACCGGAAGCTGAAGGTTCAATTTTCTGGCACATTTCAATATCGATATTTGAAGTTAGTCCGTAAATACAATGAAGGATATCGATTAATTCTTTCCGTGCACGGCCTGACGATTCTTCCATGATCGCCTTCATACGGATAGCCTTCTCCGACAATTGATGCAGCTGGTAATCGAGCAGTGAGGGAGATTGAGCAAGGGCTTCATCGAGCTGATGGTTTGTTACAACGGTGCCATCAGGCTTTAGAGTATAGTTGGTCGTTCGTCCTTCAATAGCTGACAGCATATAACCTTCCTTCCTACCGCACGGGCAAGTCTGTTCGGGCTTCAGACTCACCAGGTCACCCACATCGAAGCGGATGATAGACGTCCATGGGTTACCGAAGGTGGTGACGAGAATGTGTCCCTTTAGCGGTCCACCATGTTTTTCCTTCAGGGAACGGAAATCCACCCGGCAGAAGTCGGTATTCTGATGATAGGTGCCATGTTCGCATTGCATAAACACGTAACCAGTTTCGGTTGAACCGTATGAGCTGACCAAAGGCACTGGAAAAACCTTTCTGATCTGGCGTAGCTGAATTTCGGATATTAGTTCATATGTGAACAGAACTACAGGAATAGAATCCAGGCGGACGGATTTCCGGGCAGCCCACCAGGAGAACCGTGCCAGAAGGGATGGATTTGCCTCAAGCACAGCCGGGCCATATTCTTTGAGTTCGCGGATCATCCGTTCATAATGGCGGTCCTGCCATGCATTGGCATTGCCTTTCTCGTTCAGGAAAAGAAACCTTTCAAGGGTTCTGGCCTGCATGGACAGGTCCTGGTTTGAAAGGTATCCAACGCTCAGCGCGCTTGCCAGCTGGGCCTCTCGTGAATGATGGTTGAGATGTTGCGTATGATTGTTAAGTTTCCAGGAAGCAGCCTCCGAAGCATCCCACCATTGCTGATTCCAGATGTTCGTCACGACCTCCTCCGTAGTACCGCTGGTTTTTACATAGTCAATAATACCGCCTTCAATCGCGTCTTCTACATCCAGCCCGTCGGGCACTAATCCACCGGGAAAGCTTTCCCTGATTTCCTTTTTGGTGAGCACAGGCATAGCCTTGTATCGTTCATCCACCGGGGCATTCCTTTTGTCAAACGCCTGCCATTCCTTGTAAACCTTCACATGTTCGAGCGCATGGTTGAGTGTATCTTCACTACGGCGGTAATATTCATCGGAAAAATATGGGATAGGAATCATAATGCAGAAATAAACAGAATAACAATCCCCGAAGGGAAAAGTTTGTAAGGCAAGGTGCAGGAATAGCAGCCAGAAGCGATCAGCTGTTCAGTGTGGAAAGCACACCATGCACATAGCCAACACTTTCGGCCAGGCCAGGAAGAGGATCCTTTGCATCCTTTTCGAATTCAAACGAAGCCATGCCTTTGTAATCCATGACCAGAACGGTTCTAAAGAATGCCGGAAGGTTGATGACGCCCCTTCCCATTTCGATGGTATCTCCCTTTTCGGTAGCCTCGCTCACATCCTTGATGTGGAGGTCGATGATCCGGTCGAAGCATTGTTTGAATTCAGCCACCGGATCGCGGTTGAGGCGAACCACGTGACCAATGTCCATGCAAATGCCAATGCGCTGATCAAGGTTTTTGATCTTTTCGTATATCAAAGGAACAGTGGGATTCAAATCATCGCCGGGACCATGGTTATGGATGGCAAGCCCTATATTGAATTTCTTCGCATACTCATCGCAGAGCGGCAGCATTTCATTGGATGGAGAACCCGTAATGTAACGTATTCCGCAGGCCCGGGCATACCGGTACGCCTGATCCACCTCGTCCTTGGTTTTCAAATAGATGACACCGGCCGTATAGAAATCGATGCCCGCATCGCGGATTTTTGCTGCGGCAGCCTTGATTTCGGCCTCTGTCGAGGTAAGCGGCAGATGGAAGCTTTTCAGTCCGAGATGTTTCAGTCCAAGCCGCTGGGTCATTTTAATGGTATCATCCAGGCTGAATTCCCGCGTAGAATAGGAGGCCAGTCCGAGTTCAAGGGTTTTCACTACTTTGGGCGTATGGAACGATCCGGTAACAGGCAGCGCCCTTCCGGGCAGGATGGCCCCGGCAGCCAGTCCGGCTCCGGCTGTTGTGATAAAGCTTCTCCGGTTAAATGCTTTCATGGGATGAGTATTCTTGTTTGAAAAGTCTGCATCAATATTGCAAATCCTCTCGAACAAAAATAGCGATTCAAAAACGGAATCTTTCCCGTTTTGAAAAAAGTTTTGCCTTAAAAATGTTCAGGAAAGATATTTTCAACGCTGCTGACGGCTGGAGGGAGTAATTCTAATCTCCGCCGCGGGTGGTCTGTCTATCGTTTACCCATCGTCATACGGTGGTCCATCCACCGTATGACAACTGTTTGACCATTGCCTGACTATCGCCTAACACCACCACACTATTTCCCTCACCCCCTCACAGGCACGAAATTAATAGGAATGGTGTACCAAACCTTTACGTTTCGGCCACGCTGTTTTCCCGGTTTCCAAAGGGGCATTTTACGTATGGCATCGACCGAAACGCTGTCGAGAATGGGATTAAGGGGCTGTACCACGCCCACATTTGAGACGGTACCGTCGGCCCCAATACAGAACGACACAAGCACGGTGCCGCTGATGCGCCTGTCCATCGCTTCCACCGGGTAAGTCGTATGTTTAGAGAGATAGGCTTTCAGGGCATTGATACCGCCTGGGAACTGGGGCATTTCATCCACTTCGTAGAACATATACCCATTGCCACCTGTCTGGTCATTCGTGGCATCCGACATGGCATCGGTAATTCTGCTGGCGGTATCGGTATTCAGGCTAAGGGTATCGATCTTTTCCAGCTCCTTCTTCTTTATCGTCTGCTTCACAGAGTCAACCACCCTGAGCGACTGATTATCTTCATTGTTTTCGGTCCTGGGAGGGGCTGGCAGACTGTTCTTCAGAAGATCGTCAAGGTCTTTCTGAAATTCCATGGACCCGATAAGGCGAACATCATCGATCTGGTGCAACTGGCGATAATAACTAACATAGAGGAAGGAAAGACTGACAATCAAAAAAATGGCAAGGGCAATGAGAAAGCTAACCGTAATCACCTTTGCATGTAAACGCCTGAGGTAGTAAGCTCCATACGATTTCTCCCTGGACTCGAAAACGATATCGTCCAGGTTGCTTTTGCCGGGGTTCAGATCGTCTGCTTTCTTTCCCATACCTTTTAAAACGTTGCAAAGGTATTTAAAATCATGTTATACTGAATATTTTATGGGGGGGAGGTCTGATGGTCTACGGGTCCTCTGGTATGTATCGCGGCTCTGAATAAGCTGTGCCAGATGGTTTTAAGATATTTGCGTTAAATAATCTGACAAATTTTCATTTGGCAATCTGCCTGAATGCAGGTGAAGTGAGGGTCATGGTAGTTCTGGAGGATAAGCGGATGGGGACGTACAGAGCTCATAAAAAAGGGGAATCATGCAAATCAGGCGGCTATTGTAAATTCAGGACCGCCGTTTTTCCCTGTATCGTATAAAAGTATTGCGGAGCAGCATGGTAATTTGTCCGGGCTCGCCTGTGCCCACCGGCTGTCCGTTTACAAAAGTAACGGGCACCACCTCCCCGG
>JAKAMP010000252.1 GCA_021812865.1 Bacteroidota bacterium
GAAGAAAAAATCCAGGGAACGGATAATGGACTGTTCAATCTCATTCACATCGCTGGTCATTCGGGAAATGATATCGCCTTTCTTCTCATCGGAAAAGTACGACATGGGCAATTCCAGTATCTTTTGGTAAAGACCTTTCCTGACATCTCGAACCACCCCTGTACGCACAGGAGCCAGGAAATACAAACCGAGATATTGTGTGGTATTCTTGAAGAGAAACATCACTACAACCGTAACACAAACGTATGCCAAAGCTCCAACCTTACCATAATGGACAATGATCTGGCTCATGTAATAATAATACGTCTGCTCGATCCCTTTGGTTGATAGTTCAAAAACAGGTTTTGTAACTACCATGGGATTGATATTGAACAGAATGCCCAGAAAGGGTATGACCATAGTGATTGAGAACAGGCCAAACAAAATGGACATCAGGTTGAAGAAAAGACTTGTGCTGACTTTGGGCCAGAAAGGTACCAGGTATTTTAGTATGCGAAGAAACTTTTTCATTCAGGATAATATTATTTTGAGAACCGGCAAATTTAATCAATTTCCCATCATGGCAGGCTTCCCGATTTGCGAAAAAAGATTGGGCCATTGCGGCAGACCTGTGATTCTTCAGGTGCAGAAACCTTCAACCAGCCCGTCCGGATGAAAAATTGCATGGGAAAGCCTATCTTTGGACGCCCGAAATCTATATTTACCTCGCCAGAAATGAATCCTCCCGTAAGCCTGATCATTGCGTTTTACAGGAAAACGAAAGAACTCGGACTGATTCTTGAATCACTGAAACATCAGACTTTTAAAGATTTTGAATTGATCATTGCCGATGACGGGTCGGATGAAACAGCGGTGAACGAGCTGAAGATACTGATTAGCCATTACCCCGGCCTTGCTATCCGGCATGTATGGCATGAAAAGGAAGGATGGAGAAAAAACGAAATCCTGAACAAAGCAGTGATGGCCACACAGGGAGAATATGTTGTATTCATTGACGGGGATTGCATCCTGCATCCCAATTTCATTTCCGAGCATTATAAATATAGAAAACAAGGATTAGTGCTTGGGGGCCGGAGGGTGATGCTTTCTGACCGGCTGACAAAAAGAATCACGCCCGGATTCCTGGCAAAAAAATCCTTTCCCCTTCGGATGGTTTTTCTTTCCTTTTACGACTCCCTGCGAAAAGAAGGCACTGATCATGCAGAGAACGCCCTTTACCTGGGAAAATCCTTTCTCAGGCGTTTATTCAATAAAAAAGCCCGCAACATCCAGGGGTGCAACTTCTCCCTGTATAAGTCCGATCTGATAAGCATAAACGGATTTGACGAGCGTTTCAGGGGGCCCGGAGGCGGGGAAGACGACGACATACATTACCGGGGGCAGAACTTCGGGCTACAGTTTGCCACCCTTAAATTCCTGGCCGTGCAGTACCATCTGTACCACAGGGTACTCGACAGGCCGCAGGTCAATACCGACCTGATGAATGAAAACCGCAGGAATAAGGTTGGCTACACTCCTTTTGGTATTGAAAAAATGAAGATATGACGCTTCCCACTGAGAAGGGAAGCAATCTCACATAATAAACATTCGCGGATACTTCAGATTCCCGTGTAATTCTGCGGGGTAATGGCGCGCATTTCGGTTTTTACCTTTTCCGGAAGGTCCAGTGTGTTAATGAACGATTGAATCGCTTCCCTGGTAATAGTTGTGTTTGTACGCGTGAGAGCCTTTAGTGTGTTATATGCATCGGGGAAACCTTCCCTGCGCAGGATGGTCTGCAATGCCTCCGCTACCACGGCCCAGTTCTTTTCCAGGTCAGCATCTATGACTGTAGGGTTAACGATGAGCTTGTCCAGTCCCTTCAGCAGGTTTTTCATCGAAATGATGCTGTGGGCCATGGGCACACCAATGTTTCTCGAAACGGTGGAATCGGTAAGATCTCTCTGCAACCGGGATATGGGGAGTTTGGCCGAAAGATGTTCAAACATAGCATTGGCAAGACCCAGGTTCCCTTCGGCATTCTCAAAGTCGATGGGATTGACCTTGTGAGGCATCGTGGATGAGCCAATTTCCCCGGCTTTGATCTTCTGTTTGAAGTATTCCATGGAAATATAGGTCCACACATCCCTGCAGAGATCGATGAGAATGGTATTGATTCGTTTGATGTTATCAAAAAAGGCAGCCAGGTAATCGTAATGCTCAATCTGGGTGGTAGTCTGAAGCCTTTTCAGCCCGAGGTTACCGATGAAGGAGTTGGAAAAAGCAGTCCAGTCCGTTTGCGGATATGCCACATGGTGGGCATTGAAATTGCCCGTTGCCCCGCCAAATTTCGCGGCATAGGGAATACTTTTCAGCATTTCCTGCTGGTTCCTCAGGCGTTCCGTAAACACTGTGATTTCCTTACCAAGCCGGGTTGGCGAAGCAGGCTGACCGTGTGTATGGGCCAGCATGGGTATATCTTTCCATTCCTGTGACAGGCTTTCAAGTTTGCCGATAAGCTGTTCCAGCATAGGATCATATACCTGTTTTACGAAATGCAGGAGGCTGAGCGGGACTGCCGTATTATTGATATCCTGCGAAGTAAGCCCGAAATGGATGAATTCCTTGAAGACAGCCAGGCCGTTTGCATCGAACCACTCGCGCATGAAGTTTTCCACGGCCTTTACATCGTGATTGGTAGTGCTTTCAATTTCTTTTACCCTGAGGGCCTGGGATTCACCAAATGTTTCGACCATGTTTTGCATAGCTCCGAATTTATCTGCAGGAAAAGCAGTGAGCGCGGGAAGAGGCAGCTTGCAAAGGGCAATAAAGTATTCCACTTCGACCATGAGCCTGTAGCGGATGAGGGCATATTCTGAAAAATACCCGGTTAGGGATTCCACCTGCTTGCGATACCTGCCATCAACGGGAGAAATTGCAGTTAAAGGCGTGAAATTCATACCATCAGTTTAATCATAAAATGCAAAGGTAGATCGAATAATTTACAAACCAAAAAGAATCAGGATGATCAGCCTGCAGCATGAAACCTGGGAATCAGTAGGCTGCACCTGCAGATACTTTACAACATATTTTGCTTGTGGTTGTTTTTATACCTTCGCAGCCTATAAAAGGGACTGCTCACATAAAGAGCAAAAATGAACCAATTTTCAATATACCTATGAACACGATCAGGGTGACGGCGGTTTCTTTCGCGAATGCGCTTCCGCTCGTGTATGGCATCATGCATGCGCCAGAGCGCCCTGCCATGGAAATCAGCCTCGATATACCGGCCGAATCGGCAAAGAAAATGAAGAACGGCGAATGCGACCTGGGCCTGATGCCTGTCGGCGCCGTGCGCGATCTCGATTATTACGAAATTCTTCCCGGCTATTGCATCGGCGCTACAGGAAAGGTGCGCACGGTAAGGCTTTTCAGCGAGGTTCCGCTCAACAGGATTGAAAAAATCATCCTTGACCACCAGTCCCGTACCTCTGTGGTGCTGGTGAAGGTGCTGGCCAAGCATTTCTGGAAGATCAATCCCACCTGGGAGCAGGCCTGGCCTGGCTATGAGAAGGAAGCCATCCGGGGAAACACCGCAGCTGTGGTTATAGGCGACAAGGCTTTTGGTGTGGAAAATAAGTATCCCTATGGCTATGATTTTGCAGAAGAATGGATCCGGTATACCGGGCTTCCATTCGTTTTTGCCGCCTGGGTAGCCAATAAGCCCATGGATCCCGAATTCATTGCCCAGCTCAACAAGGCATTGAAATATGGTACCGAACACGTAAGGGAATCTATCAGCATCTATCCCAATAAGGATCTCATCCCTGCCGGCGATATGGAACAATACCTGCGCGAAAACATCAGCTTCACGTTTGATACCAGCAAGACCAGGGGCATGAACCTATTCCTGCAGCTCGCGAAAGAGCTGTGATATGATGGAAAACTGAATTTTAGCTACCCGGTTATTGTTTCACAAAGAAAGACGCATCCCTGAGCACAGGATCGAAATCTGCATAGCGGGCAAGGAAGGGAGTTGATTCGGTGGAAAGCGTACCGATGAATGTCACAGGGTCAGGCCGCGACTGTTCAGCAGGTTGGGCAAAGTACGGGTAGATGGTAAAAATTACAGGCTGTGCTCCTGTTGCCTTCAGGTTGAAAATATACAACGGCTTTGCGTTCTTAACGATGGCCATTACCGCAGTATCCTTTGGATCAACTGATTTCAGGTATTCCAACCTGCGGAAAGAACCCAGGTAATCATTCATTGCCAGCAGATCGGTTTGTTTTGCCTCTGCATTGTTTTTGGTAAGAAGTTCGAGTCTTCCCCTGCCCAACTGCTGTATGCTGAACGAACGGGAAGAATCGGCGGGATAATCCAGCCTGACTGATTCAATTTGCTCAGGAGCATAGGGGAAAATGGATTTATCCTTCCAGTATTGTACAGAAGCACGGAAAATCTCAGCAACCGGAAAATGTATGCCCGGAATTTCAATGCTGATAGGGATTTTAGACCAGTTTTTCATGAAATACGATTCGTGCTGCGAGGAATCGTAAACTACATGATAGGAACGTACCCTGAATATTCCCTTATACACATCGATACGCACACCGTTATTAAGCAGCCTGTTCCTGAGCGAAGTCCTGAAGAGCCTGGATGCGGGGGCTTTCACCTTCACGCTATTGATGGTCTTCAGAAAAACCTCCGGAAGATTTTCCTTTACCTTGTACTGCCCGTTGGCCATCCAGTATCCCTTTTCTTTTTTAATGGTCAGCACCTCATCGCCCTGGGTAATTCTGAATTCGGTCACTTTTTCAGTTTTGCCGATGGAAAAATTGCTGGCCCTGGGACTGATGCTTCCGGAATGATCGGAGAGAATATAATAGCCGGCAACCAGGGCAAGCACAGCAGCTGTAAGAAGCGCCCACCGGTGTTCTTTATGAATACTCATGATCGGGAATATTTGAGATGGCGGCGATAATTGACGAAAATGCCAGCCAGCGCCACCAGGATAAGCGGTAGAAGGGTATTGATGACCTGCCAGGTAACCCGTTGCGTGCGCAGTTTGGTTTTGTCGAGCAGTCTCAGCCGGAATTCTTTGCTGCGTAACCTGATCAGCCCGGCATCATCGGTCATGGTATTGATTACATTGATAATGAAATCCTTGTTGCCAAAGGTCATCTTGGAGTAACGGTCAAATCCAAGGGGCAGCTTCATCACACCATCGGCCC
>JAKAMP010000253.1 GCA_021812865.1 Bacteroidota bacterium
GCCCAGCAGCTTGCATTCCCCGATGCAGCATTTGACATGGTTACCCTCTCCCGCGGCCTGCACCACCTCGCTGAGCTACCCGCCTGCCTGGCTGAAATCAGCAGGGTGCTGCACAATCAGGGCTATTTCCTCATCAACGAGATGTATGCCGATGTGGAAAGCGAGGCAGAAAAAAATGCCGTCCTGCTCCATCACATGAGGGCCGATATTGATCATCTGCTCCATATTGACCATTATCACACCTTTACACGCCAGGAATTGCAGGAAATACCCGCGCGGGCAGGCTTTGAGCTGATCAGGAAAATTGATTTCCAGCCGGACAGCAGGAAGACTTCAGAAGAACTTTTTGAGGATGCGGCACGCCACCTTGAAAGGATCAAAGACTTCCCCGAACACTCCGGATTTCAATCACAACTCGAAGGTCTCCGGCTCAGGATTGAAAAGTACGGTACCGATACGCCCCGTCACCTGCTCATGCTATGCGGCAAATTATAGGAAACCATCATTGCAATCAGGCTCAGTAGTCTTCAATCGTAGGCTGGACAAATTCCCCTGCTGCGCTGACGAACGTGCTTCTTCCTGTCGCTGCACCCGAAAACCAGGTCAATCCCGGTTCGTACGCTGATGTTTCGTGCGTTATACGGCCATACCAGTCCTGTTCCCTTGTCCTGCACAAAACGGAACGGCATATTGTCGCTTGCCAGGTAAAACAATGCACCTTTGCCTCCTATAGCCAAAGCAAATCCGAAGTTGCCCAGGCTATTATTCATGTACGAAGTACTGGCCGAAAGCGAAAGAAACCGGAAGGGGATATAATTGAAAGAAGCCGTAAGCGAAGGATGTAGCCGCCATGCATAGATATCAAAACGTCCCAGCAGCCCTGCATTCAGCTTATCATTGAACTGCCAGGTGCCTCCCCCGTATACTTTCGTGCTGGTAAGGGCAACATAGGATTTCCGGTAATTGTTCAGTCGGAAGGCATTTTGTACCGAATCAGCCAGGGACTGCAGCAACTGGGTTTGCTGTACCGTGTTGAAATTGCTCAGATCCACACCGGTGAAGGTGAATGCACCATTCACCTTCAGCTGATTGATATTCGACCTCCACCATATGAATCCCAGATCGGTCAGGCTGGCATAAAGCGTCAAATTTTCATCCCGATGGTAAATTACCCCTGCATCCAGCCCCAGGCCCTGGTTGCCATTGAAAAAATAATTTCCCAGTATATTCGTTCCGGCGCGGCTGAAACTCACATTCTGCACCAGACCATTGGCATCATAGGCAATATCCATGGGGAAAGAAAGGCTGACTTTTGCATTTGCCCCGGCCTGCAAGGTAATGGGATTGGTGGTGGTTTTCAATTGAAGTTCACTGCTCCGGGTGGTTAAACTGGCTGCACCCATCAGGTATTTCACCCTCACGCCCCACTGCAGATAATCGTCCACCTTTTTCGAAGCTGCAACTGAAATGGAGGTATAATTTACTGCATTTACCCCGGCTCTCTTCAGGCTGAGATCCCTCGGCAGGTTGGTCTGCAGGTTCCAGTTGCCATCCTTCAGAACCAGAATATCCTTTGGTATATCCGTCCTGGCTTCTGTATGATTCGCCACCAGGAAACTGAAATACCAGTTGTTGTGTCTGAATCCGAACCCCAGTAAAGTGACATCAACATTGGCTTTTATTGTACTCACCTTTCTCATGGTTCGCTGCAGCGTATTGAAATCAACCAGGTAAACCGGGGCGTTATTCAAGGTAGAATACCGGATGGCATTGTGCCAGGAAGCGCCTGTACTGTTTATCCCGGCAGCAATCGAAGAGATAACCGGAAGCTCAACAAACGTATTGCAGCGGTATTGAAGGGCCGGGTTCAGTTCAAGCGTTTGAGGCGCCGCATGCAGAAAATAGAGTGTATTGTCCTGGGCAGTTCCTGCACCTGCTGTTGTGATGATTGTGATTACCAGGAGGACTATCCGCCGAAAAATCTCCCGCAAAGCAGGCTTCAGCCGTGCACGACGGTATACCGACCCGATGGGAATGCCCTGAACATGTATTTCCTGCCTCTGCTTCATAAAATGCTGTTCAGGTTGAGCGTTTATAACCCGGTATTTATCTGAAGTCCGATCACTGCCCCAAGGCTCACATTGAAAAAATATCCATCATAAAACTTCACCGGCGACGGGGCATTGCCGGTTCTGATCTTTCCCCGCGCAACCAGGTACCTGGCATTTTCAATATTCGGCAGCCTTTCGGGCGGAAAATCAATCCATATGGGATCAATTTTAGTTGGAACCGCCTTCCCGTTCGCATCGATATCGGCCGCCCTGATCACTGCAGGAACGCTGAACAACGAGTCCAGCACCCTGAAATTCGCGTCGGCAAAAAATACCTGGGGCTCTATTTCTACAGGTAGGTCGGTGATTATGCTCAGTTGAAAACGAAGTGTTTTGACCTCCCCCGGCGTGTTATATGCGAACTTTGCAAAATCAAAATGCATCGTATCATACATCAGGAGATAATCGGAATTACCGTATAGCGGCAATTCAACCTTTAAGGCAAGCCCGAAACGGCTGGTATCGAGTGCAAAATTTGAATGTGTGAAACCATTGGGATTGGTAAGCAGCGAATCGGCGTAAGAAATGCTTTCGGGTTTTTGCGAAAGAACGTAGGGCAGGTTCGAATTCGACCCGTTGAGTATGATGCTGTCGGTCTTGGTGGTACCTGCTTCGCCGAGCAAGGGATAACCAATAATCTTTGACTGGTTGCTGTTGGGAACCTGAAGGCTTGAAAAAGGTATGTTCCCCGAAACAACGGTTGTAGCGTACAGATACCTGAACCAGGCAGCCACAGGCAATCCAAACGAATTGGCAAAATAGATCTTCAGCCTTGGGTCGGCAAAATTAAAATTGCCTATAGGTATAGCCTTGAAGAAAGATAAGTTGAAGCTCCCCTGATCGATAGGAATGGAAACCTTCCCCAGGTATCCGTAAACAGCCGAAAACCGGATATTGCTCATTCCCATATCAACCTGTTGGACCACACCCCCGGGTGGAATCGATATCCCGGTGTTGCTGATGGAGGTCTTCACGATCACCTGCAGAAGGTTCTTTTGAGATTGCGATGTGTCCAGCCTGACCGTATATCCTCCCAGGTCTGACCATTGGCCGCCTGAACCGGGCAACAGGATTTTGCTGTAAACGGTTCCGTTCCTGGTTATCCCGGGAAATTCGACTGTAACTGTCCCCTCCACCTGGTTTGGATTGCCAAGCTGTACCATAAGATCAGCAGAAGCAAACCGCATGCTGTCGATTTCCGCACCGGCTGCAGTGAATGGAAAAGAAAGGTACAACGTATCCGTAATTACCCGCGCATCCTTCAGGGCCGAAGGAACAATCGCCTCAGGGAAAGGATTATTCACCGTGCCGGTATATGAAAATCCTGGAAAGCTAAAACAATCGGAGGCCTGCGCCGACAGTACCTGGTCCTGGTAAACCAGCGTGATAAATCCATCCCGGGCTATCATTACTGCATCGGACACTGCACTGCTGTTCAGGTATCGCTGAAGGGTCATATGGGCCGTTCCGATGGGTACTGCCACGCCAGGGTTCACACTCAGAATCCCCTGAAATTGCCCCGAATCAAATTTTTCTTTGATGCACGAGGGCAAAAGAAGAATAAAGATTATCGCTGCAGGTATGGAAAACCTTCTGAACAAGGGTACTTATTTTCAGGATTAAACAATTCTCTTTCCATAAAGTTAATAAACGAAAATGACGTGGTATTTAGTCATCTTCAGTGTAAATTCCTCTGTTGAGAATTGCATGAGGAAAAAACATTACTTTTAGGGTCGATTTTTACCGGCTCATGGATTTCATTACCCTTCTGTTTCTTGCATTGGGCTTATGTTTCGATACATTTGCGGTATCGGTTTCATGCGGACTCGTTATGAACCGGATCATCTTCATGCAGGCTGTGCGTATAGCGCTGATGATGGCTGTCTTCCAGGGCATGACTCCTCTGATCGGCTGGCTGGCAGGGAGTAGCATTGCTAAGTATATCACCAGCTTTGATCATTGGCTGGCTTTCGGACTGCTCCTGGTGATCGGCGCCAGGATGATTTATGAAAGTTTCAGACATGAGGAAAAGAAAAATTTCGACCCTCTCAATCTGGGCACCCTGGTGGGTTTATCGCTCGCTACCAGCATCGATGCACTCATTATAGGTGTGAGCCTCGCCTTTGTGAGGGTGAATATATATTTCGCGGTTATCGTCATCGCCTCCGTCACCTTCATCGCTTCCATGCTCGGCATGCTTTTCGGCAAAAAAACCGGCGAACGGTTCAGCAAAAAACTTGAAATTGCCGGCGGACTGGCCATTATTCTCATCGGACTCAAAATACTGCTGCAACACCTGCTGCAGTCCTGATTGCATGTTTGCCAGTTTGAGGTTTAAGGTTTAAAGTATGTGACCTGAAACTTCAAACCTCAAACCCGAAACATCATCCCTTCCACTTGGATATATACTTTTTCACATCAAACTTTCTCGCAGCCCCCTTATCGTTCATGTACCTGATCTTGCCGTAAACCGGTCTTTCTGACCATGCCCGATCGTGCACTCCGCCGAGGGACCATGCGCATCCCGCATAGCCGTTAGGATCCCTTCCGTCGAGCTGGTACCGGTCATTCAGGTAAATGGCCGTTCCCAGGGCTTCTTCCGGAGAAACAGTCCATTCGAGTATCTTTTTGGCCCAGTACATGCGCATGTACCCGTGCATGTAGCCGGTTTTTACCATCTCGTTTTGGGCTGCATTCCACAGCCGGTCGTGTGTAGCTGCCTCTTCGAACTGGTTCCGGCTGTAAACATAACTTCGCTCATCCTCCCGGTGCTGGTTGAGGGTTTTCTTTGACCAGTCGGGAAACCCTTCGAATGAATCGTAGCTCGGGTTGTAAAAACAGTAATTGTCGGCCAGTTCCCGCCTTACGATCAGCTCTTCCAGAAAGCCAGCGGTCGAGGGTGATGCAGGTACCCTTTTGATGATTTCCAGCGCCACCCGCTGGGCCGATAATTGTCCGAAATGCAGGTAAGCCGAAAGCCGGGATGTCGCCCCGAGGTTGGGATCATTCTTTTCCGTATCGTACCGCCCCGGCTGTTCTTCAATAAACCGATCGAGATGCTTCCAGGCCTCATCTTCAAACGGTTTGAG
>JAKAMP010000254.1 GCA_021812865.1 Bacteroidota bacterium
GTGCCTGGTTTATTTCCGAGACGTCAATGGCAATGGGCCGTTCCCTCTTGGCAACACGCTGGGCTTTCCTGCCGGGAAGTCAGGCAAAGAACTGAGGGGCAAAATTCACGAGGTATAATTTTTCGGTAGCTCTGGTAAATGCGGTGTAAAGCCAGCGCAGGTATTCCTGGTTAATCATATCTTCCTTCAGAAAGCCCTGGTCAACGAACACGGCCTTCCACTGCCCGCCTTGAGCCTTGTGGCAGGTTACTGCATAGGCAAACTTCACCTGGAGCGCATTGTAGTATGAATCTTCCTTCACTTTCTCGTAGAGCTTCTTTCTTGGCAGGGACTGATCATAATCTTCAGCCACGGAATAGAAAAATTCCCTGTTCTGTTCCGAGGAAAGCGACGGTCCCTCTATGTTCAGGGTGTCGAGCATGATTTTCACTGGCACTTCCAAACCCGGGTAATCGATAAAGCTGGCAATGATATCGGCAAAACGATGCCCATATAGGGTTTGGTAGCCCTTAATCTTCAGCACCTTGCATATATCGCCGTTGGCAATGAAATCCGCTTCCTTGTTTTCGTCGAGCCAGAAATAATTGTTTTTCACCACCATAAGATAGTCCCCCTGCGATATTTCATCTTCCCTTCCCAGCATCATTCTGCGTATGCCCTCATTGTAGCGGTTGGCCTGTTTGTTCGAGCGGCAAACCACAATGGTATCATCAAGTCCGTATCGCCCATAGGCGCTATCAAGCAGCTCGTTCATTTCATTCCCGCTGATTCTTTCAATATCACTGAAACCGGCAAGTTTCAATGATGGAAAAAACTGTTTTTCAGAGCTGATGAGTCTGCGGACTTTGGTGGCATTATAGAGTATGCCGGAATCAAGAGACTGTCGTACTACTTCATCGAAAAATACTTCCCTTATGTTGTAGCCGAAAGCCGAAAGCGTTCCTTTATCCAGGGCAGCGCTGATGAGTGTTCCCACAGGTGGAAGCTGTGCTGAATCGCCAATCAGGATGAGTTTGCATTGTTTACCGTTGTGTACATAGCTGATCAGGTCGTCAAGCAGGTTACCTGAGCCGAAAATAGAAACCTCTCCGCCCTGGTTGCCAATCATCGAGGCCTCATCGACAATGAAGAGTGTTGAAGTGTGCAGGTTGCGGTCGAGACTGAATTCCCCGAAACCGTCCTTTGAAGATTTCTGCCGGTATATTTTTTTATGAATGGTATAGGCGGGCTGTCCCGCATATAAACTCAGCATTTTGGCGGCACGTCCGGTGGGAGCCATCATCACGCTTTTCATTTGAAAGGCAGGCAATGTTTCCACCAGCGCATGCACCAGCGAGGTTTTACCCGTACCGGCATAGCCCTTGATCAGCAGAATCTCGTCCTCCCGGGTGGATGCAATGAAAGCCCCCAGCTCCAGGAACAGTTTTTGCTGTCCTGTAGTAGGCTCATAATCAAAATGATCCCGTAATACTTTTGCCAGGTGGTCGTGAATCATAGTCTCAAAATATCACTTGGAATCAAGCTTTTGGATTTTTTTCGTAATTTCGCAGGCAATCTGGTGAAAGCCTGCTAAATTAGACAATAATTGCGGTTAAAGAAAGAATGGCTTTCAACAGAATCCTACTATAATTTCCCCGGAATGAGCATGGAAAAATTCGAGTTTGTGGACAGCAAAAAAGACCAGGTAAACCAGGAGGTATTGCATCTCTCGGTTCAGGTCAGCCACCAATCCTTCTCTTTTGCCGTACAGCAAGCGGATGATTCCAGGCTGCTCTATCTCAGGCATATACCTTTTGAACGGATAGAAAGCATTTCCGAACTGGCACGGAGGCTGAGGGAGGCCATTCAATCGGATAAAAACCTTCCCGGGAATTGCAAAGAGGTGAAAGCCATCTGGGTTTCGCCGAAATACACCCTGGTCCCGGAATCCTATTACGAACAGCCCTTTACACGGAAGTTATATGAACTGTCCCACCCGCTGAATGAGCTGGATGAACTGCATACGTATGCCCTTACCGGCATGGGATACCAGGTTATCTATGCCATTCCGCAGGAAATAGCCCATGAACTGTATCAGGTATGGCCGGAGGTTGAATTTTACAACCAGCTCGTGCCTTTCGTTCAACTTATCGAGCACGACCAGGAGAAGCACCCCGGCACAGAGATTTACAACCAGGCATACCCCGACTTCACCGATGTGGTGATATTTGCAGAAAATAAGCTGAAGCTGGCCAATCCATACCCGGTGAGGGAGATGAACGACTGGCTGTACGGGATCATGAGCATCATGAAGCAGTCGGGTCTTGATAATCCGCACACAGAGCTGGGTACTGGCGATCATTTTCTGGATGGCCTGTCTGATTCAGATACCCTGCGCAAATACTTCGGGAAACTGCGCTATCTCAAACCTAGGATACCTCAGTACAATATTTCCTTTTTCGACTCGAAAGGCGTAAACCGGTTCGTAAACCTGCTGGGGATAATCAATTGCGCGTAGTCAGCGGAAAATACAGAGGCAGAACCATCCACCCGCCCCATAACTTCAGGGCAAGGCCAACTACCGATTTTGCCAAGGAAAGCCTGTTCAACATCCTTGCCAACACTTTTGATATTGAATCGTTACGGGTGCTCGACCTTTTCTCGGGTACCGGGAGCATAGCCTATGAGTTTGCCTCGAGGGGCTGCACCGACATCGAACTGGTGGAAAGCGACCGTTTTCACATGGCTTTTATCCGTAAAACCATTGCTGAATGGAAGATTGAAGGGGTAACGCCGCACCAGGTGAATGTGTTCAGCTTCCTGAAATATCCCCGTTCACCCTTCGACTTGATATTCTGCGATCCGCCATACGATATGAAAGGGAGGGAACTCCTGCCTGATATGATATTACAATCGGGATTGCTGAAACCCGAAGGCTGGCTGGTGTTTGAACATTCCAAATCGGTACATTTTCTGAAGCATCCAGCCTTACTGGAGGAAAGAAATTATGGCAGCGTTCACTTCAGTTTTTTCACGCCCGGAAATGCCGGAACTACTCAGAAATAAGGGCTTGCAGAAGGAATAAAAATATTTTTGGATAAAGTTTGGAGGAAAAGAAATATACGCTATTTTTGCAACACTTTTATTGGTGCGGTAGTTCAGCTGGTTAGAATATCGGCCTGTCACGCCGAGGGTCGCGGGTTCGAGTCCCGTCCGCACCGCAGGAAAAAGCAAAAGCCACACTTTCCGTGTGGCTTTTTCCTGCCAGGTAACCCGTGGAGGAAAGGGTCCGCCCGACCAGAGGGAGGGCAATCCCGTGAAGCATCCCTGTACCAGAACAAAATTAGAAATCCCTTAATTTTTGAAATCATCAGGAATGAATTGCCCGCAAGCCCTGACTGGATGAAATAAAAAAATCCGGACTGCGCAGCAGGCCGGGCTTTTCTTATGCTCCGGGCCACAGGGTCCGACAGACCAAAGAGAAGGCAATCCCGTCACGTCTTTTTAAAATCATATATGGGCCTCCGGGAGGAGGAAAGAGTACTCTGGCAATCGATTTTGCGCATTATCTGGCACGCGATCATAACCTGCAGGTACTCTTTGTAACTGACGAAGAAAAACTGGGTTATACCCTCCAGGAAAAAATCAATCGGCTGAAGGCAGTTATTAATGAGTGCATAAATTAAATCATGTCAGGCAGCGTACTTTACATGCTTGGCGTGGAAGTAGCTCATTACCTTCTGACGATCGCTTTGTCTGGATTTTAAAAATGATTTTACGTTTTGGATCAGTTCTTTGCGATTTCTGGGTCTCTTTTTACCCACAATATTGGTTTATAAGTCTTGATTCAAATACTCATCAGGATTGAGTTCCGGACTATAACCTGGTAAATAGTAAACTTCAATGAGGTTTTTATGCTCTTCCAGCCATTCTTTTACCGCAATCGTTTTATGAGCAGGATGCCCATCTACTATCAGGATGATCTTTTGATCAGCACTTTCAAGCATTCTACTCATGAATTTAATGAAAACTCCGCTATTGAAGCCCGTTTTAATTATCATAAACTTCAAAAGGCCTCTGTTACTTATGGCAGATATCATATTTGCCTTAAACCGCTGTCCGGTTCTCTTTATCACAGGGGTTTGCCCTTTCTTTGCATACGTCCTGCCTGCCTGGTGGTCACTTCGCATCCCTGTCTCGTTTCCCCAGAAAATCATCGCCTTTTCTGCTTTGGCCTTCTCTTGTATGGCAGGATATTCTTCCTTAAGCCATTTCTGAGCACTTTCTTCTTTCTGTTCATATGCCTTATACACTGGCTTTTGCGGACTAAAACCCCATTCCTTCAGATATCTGCCTACAGTCCATTTGCTTACCTTAACCCCAAATTGATTCATTATGAGTAAGGAAACCGTCTCTCTCGTCCACAATGCAAATGGTAACTTCAGCTGGTCAGGCATCTTATCGGTTATCATCTTCTTTACCTGCTGTTCTTCTCTTTTCCCCAGCTTCTTTTCACTTTTACGGCCTCGCTTGCGGACTATTATTCCCCGCTTACCTTTGGCTGCATATGCAGCCTTGATACTATACACCGTCCGCTCGGCTATCCCCAATAGAGCGGCTATTTCTTTGTTTTTAAACCCTTTATTCAGGTTGCGTATTACCAGCTCCCTGATTTCCTGTTGTCCCTGGGGCGTCCTTTTTCTTCCGTCTGTTGTTTTCATGCCCCAAATATACAAATGTAATTAATTATATGATATATTTTATGCACCTATTAATAACAATGACGGACCTAAACTATTTTTCTATAGTAAAGACATCCTGAAAAATAGACTGAAGCGCTTCAATTTCATCATCATTTAACATATGGAAGGTGTTTCTTCTCCTTTTTGGAAAGATTCCTTTATTCTGATGAGTAAACCGGATAAATGAATCAATTAGCTTATCTGGCATATCGATTCTCTGCTTCATTAATTCTTTGGCCTCATCATAATTCTGCAAGAAATTTAATTCATTTGGAAGGTCTTGGGATATAGCAGTTTCAATAACTTTACATAAATATTCAGTTTGTGCTGTTAGATCTGGGAACCTATAATATCCTTCAACTTCAGAGGCATTTAAAACGATTAATTTTTGTTTTTTATCTTTTGTGTACTTAATTATCTGCATAATTGGTTTAGAATAGGCTTCAAGAGCATCATCATAAAGTTTC
>JAKAMP010000255.1:0-4582 GCA_021812865.1 Bacteroidota bacterium
GGCAAGGAGAATCAACGCAATCAGGATAATCCTGAATGCCAGGGTTTGCCAGAATGCAGGGATAATGTTCACCTGTAAAATTACAGGATGGATAGTCCATACTCCATCGGCATTGCCTGCTTTCACCTCGAAGGTGTAATTGCCGGGCGGGAGATTAGCAAATGATGCCTTCCTTACTGTTCCGGGAAGCGACCAGCGGACTTCATAGGGCAATAACCGGTATGAGTATACCACCTTCTCTGGGTTGGGTGTGGAAATTCCTGTAAAAGTGAATTCTATAGTGCCCTGCCTGTGGTTCAGGTCTATCGCCCTCAGCGGATTATCGCTGTAAATATTTATGGATGTATCGCTTATCCATTGCAGGCTGTCGTTCTGCACATACAACCCGGAGATGTACAACCGCGGAGGATTGGGATTGTCTTTGAGTTTCGAAACATCCAGTCTTACCACCCGGTCGTTGGTATTCATCCAGTAATATCCCCGGCTGTCCTTCAGAATGCCATTCTGCCTGCATTCCATTCCCAGGAATCCGTCGGTATGATCGTAAATCCTGTAGAAACCGGCTTGTCCCGCTTCCATCTTGTCAAGGTCGATGATCACAAAATCCTTCATACGTCCTGCCATGACGTGCCTGCAGTCCATCACCTTCACAAATTTAACGGTCTGGTATGGCCCTGGTGGAAGCACAGACCGGAATGTATTGTGGGTATAATCATAATAACAAAGCCCTTCCGTGCCTCCAATCCATATTCTCCCTGCACTGTCGCAATCAGCAGCCATGCCATGCTTCACAGGGACAATGGAATCGCTGAACGGGTAAAATGTTTTCCCGTCAAATCTCAGCACCCTATGGCTGGTGATCAACCAGTAGAATCCTTTATTATCCATGGTCATGCCCACGGTAATTCCGTATTTTCCATTGTCGGTGATCTCGGGATACAATATTGTTTTGTTTTTTCTGCGGTAAAACAGCCCGTCGGAAGATCCAAACAGTATGGCATGATCATCTGGATTCTCGAGGATATATTGCACCTGCCCGTGGATACCGCTGACCTTGGTCAGCTTATGTCCATCCCATATGCATGCGCCGTCACCGGTGGCGATATACATATCGCCGTTCGAAATTTTTCTTCCGCCCATATAGATGGGGTCGCTGTCAACACGCCTGTATTCAGGATGTCCGATGAGTTTCCGGCCATCGTATTCCTGCAATCTCGCATCCAGCGAACCGAACCAGATGTGTTGATTTTTGTCCTCCATTACCGACCATACCAGGGGTGCAATGCCATTGCGTGGAATGAAATTCACGAATGCATCCGAAATGATCCTGGACAGTCCGCCTTCTGAAGGGATCCAGAATACGCCATCGGCGTCCTGGATCGGGGAATAAACATTCTTTGTGTTCCATTTCAACCGCAGGTTACCGGCGCCGGTGTTCAAAAATATGGAATCTTCCGAATGCGGATAAAGGTGGTTCTTTATCATGAAAGTCATTTTGTTTGAAAAGGGTTCTTCTTCCTGCAGTTTGCCATTTGTGATCCTGAAATTTTCCTTTCCATCCAGGAGAAAGAGTTTCCTTTTTACATTGTAAACATAATCTCCACGGAAAGGCAGTACCTGCAGTGAGTTGTTCCTGATGGCATAAATGGAGTGAGCAGGAGTGCTCAGCATGAGTAATCCCTTCTCATAATCATAGGCTACGCTCGAATATTCATGAATGGTATCTGCAGGCTGACAAATTTCCGATAGTTGAAAATAGCGACCCTCTTTGAAGCATAAGATCCTTCCGAAACCTTCCCGGCTGAACAGCCAGATATTTCCATTGTTATCAGGAATGAAGTCGTTGATGTCCGGGAATAGCATATAAGGATAGGAAACAAATGCATGTCCGGTGAATCTGCTCAGCCCGAATTTAGTTAACACCCAGATGGCGCCCTTGGAATCTTCAGTAACTCCAATGCAGAAATTATCCAGCAAACCATCTTCCTGGTAGTAATTCACAAATTCGAGCCCGTCGAACCTGGAAACGCCGTTTTTTGTACCTATCCAGATGAAGCCTTTGCTGTCCTGCATGAGGATGTAAATTTGGTTCTGCGGGAGACCGTCGAGCAGGGTATACTGACGGAGGCTGTACGTTTGCCCGGCTGCAGCGATGGCAATTGCGAAACTAATGACTGTACAAATGAGGTATTTCATAATGCTTCAGGGCTCAATCGAATCGTTGCTCTGCAACTGTAAAGCAAATATATAATTTCTGCGGTCATTCCCGTTGCTGCAGGTCAAATGCATTGCCCGGGACGAAATAAACGGTTGTTTGATATATTGATTATTGCTGATTCAGATCTGCAGGGAAGAATGGAACCTGGCTGAATTAATTGTTTTTGCCCGCCGCCCAGAGGATGGCATTAGCGAGCATGGTTCTGAATGCTTCATTCTTCAGGAGGCTGGCCTGGTGTCCCATGAGAAAATATACGTTACGGGCTTTGACGGTTTCATTGGTCCAGATGACGGGATGGTCGCCCATTTTAATACCGGAGGGAGGATCATAGCTCGATTCATCCACGCGGGCGAGAACATGCACATTGGGGCGGGGGTCCTTGTTGAACGTGTACCATTCTTCCCCCTCAACGGTGAAGGATGAAGGTACATTCCGCATGACAGGATGTTGCTGGTCTTCCACAATGACCTTTCCAGCAGTGGTTTCGGCAATGTAATTGTCAAAGCGTATGTTTCCCATAAAGCCTGAGAACCAGGTCCACATGGGGTATCCGTCGAATTCACCCAACAGGCTGGCATGATGAAAGCCCACCCAGCCGCCCCTGCCTACTTCGATATATTTCACAAAAGCTGCTTTTGCAGTATCGTTCCACCGGTAAGGGGGAAAGTTGAGCTGAATAAACACCTGGCAATCTGCCAGAAGCTTGTCATTTACTTCGTTGGCTTCGTTGATCACCGTGATTGCGAAATGCTCTCTTCCTGACAGGGTGTGCAGGAAGTCTAGTGCGGCGGCGACGAAAGATTCATGCAGGCCTCCGCGCTCGGTAAGCACAATGACCTTGAACCCGGGCGATTGTGCTTCTGCCTGGAAGCTGGAACCGGAAAAAGGAAAGGCCAACAGGAACAGAGAGAGAAGCGGGACAAGCATTTCCTTCATTACCGGTCTTATGGAATATTATTTGATTGAAAATAGGCCTGTTCCCTTGAACTTATTGGGGGAACAGGCCCTCATGGTTTCAGAGCACCAGCGTGGTCATGGAGTGGGGCAGGCTTTCCACGGAAGCAGCCCTGCCTTCCAGCCAAAGTTTATAATCAATTTTATCACCCGACAGGTTCAGCACAACCACGGCAATGGTGCCGTTGGGGTTGATGAAGGCGGTGGCCTGGAGTTTGTCGCGATTGGATGAGCAGGCGATCCGTTTAGCGCCCGGGTGGATAAATTTAGAGAAGTGGCCGAGATAATAGTAGGTGTTGGTAAAGATAAGTTCTCCTGTTTTAGTATTGGCATGTACAGGGGCAAAGCAGAAGTTACCTACATGGTTTGGCCCGCCATTCTCATCGAGCAGTATGTTCCAGTCGGTCCAGCCCACTGTTCCGCAATTGAAATCGTTGACCATCGATAGTCCGTAACGTTCGCCAAGCGCCCAATCGGTGAGCCTGGAAGCTTTGAACAATTCAACGCAGCCTTCTGTAAACATCAGGTTCTTATCTGGAAAGGCTTCTTTTACCCTGCGCAGGTTCTCAAATTCCATCCCGCTGCCTGTCCAGGTCTCATACCAATGAAAGCCAATGCCCCAAACAAATTTTGCGGCGGCAGGATCTTCCAGGATTGTACAGGCACGCTGGTAAATCAAATCACGGTTATGATCCCAGGCAATCAGTTTTTTTGCCTGAAGTCCGTTTTTCTGTAGGGTAGGCCCCAGGTAGCTTTTGATAAAATCACGCTCTTCATCGGCAGTATAAATGCACGATTCCCAGGTCTGTGTAGCCATGGGTTCATTCTGTACCGACAGTCCCCATACCGGAATACCTTTCGATTCATAGGTTTTAATGAATTTGACGTAGTAATTCGCCCATGCCTGCCTGTATTGGGGAAGCAGTTTTCCACCTTTCAGCACATTGTTGTTGGTCTTCATCCAGGCTGGCGGGCTCCAGGGAGAAACGAAAAGGGTGAGCTTGCCTCCTGCGGCAGCGATGGCCTGTTTGATAAAGGGAATGCGGTATTTTTCGTCGTGAGCTACGTTGAAAGTCTTCAGCAGCGAATCATGGTCAGCCACATAATTATACGTATCGCTGGAAAAATCGCAGCTGGCAATATTGGTGCGTGCCAAAGTGTAACCAATTCCTTTCTGCGGATCAAAATAGGCTTCCATGAGTTTTTTCTGACTCGCTTCCGGGAGTTTTGCATATACTTCAGCGGAAGCATCGGTCAATGCGCCACCGATACCCAGCATGGTCTGGAATGTACGATGGGGATCGATGAATACACATACCTGGGTTTCTAAGGGCTGCCCGAAGGGTTCAAAACTGGCATCCTGCATTTTGGTGATACGTAGATTGGTGTCCTTTGCAGTAACAAATACGC
>JAKAMP010000255.1:4592-5186 GCA_021812865.1 Bacteroidota bacterium
GTGAGTCTGAGGTCTCCTGTTTGCGGTCTGGCCGGTAAGACACAGATTTGAAACGGCAAACAGCACTACAATGAGGAAAATGTATTTTTTCATCCGAATGTGTTATTAGGTGTTTCTGGTAATAAATGATATTCTTTATTTGTCGAAGATAATGAATCCTTTTTGTTGCAGGAACATAAAACCAAAACGTTCAGAACTCATAATAATCAGGCTATGCAATTTTCCAACTACGGAGAATACAGTAATTATGGTTCTTTTACCGAATACAAGGCATTTCGCCCGGTTACAAAAAGCATTTTATGGCCTGTACCCCCGAACACCACCGTTGAGGGTCGTTCCGGTATATGTATAAACCTGGTTTGTTTTCCTTCAGGGCTGAAAACATATATGTCCCCATCGGCAATAAATACATTGCCCTCTGCATCAGGTACCGCGCTGAATTCTCCCTTCTCTGCAAAATATACCAGGTTGGACAGGTATCCCATGGGATCGACCTTCATGCGCACGGTCCGCTTGTCGTATTCGTCGCAGGTATAAAGGGGCTTACCGGGAAAGGCTTCGGCAAGGGCGCATGAGCGGGCCAGGTCGTAGCAT
>JAKAMP010000256.1 GCA_021812865.1 Bacteroidota bacterium
GGTTCAGAATGGTCATGGAATTTCTGCTTGCCGAACCCAGAGCGGTCTTTAGCCCGGCCAGCCTGATTTCTTCGAGGAATTCGCGTGCACCCGGGAGAATTTCATCGGGTGTCATCCGCATGATGTACTCCAGGTATTCCCTGTTTTTTCTTTCAGCCAGGGCTTCCTTGGTTTCCTGGCCAAGATGAATACCGCCAACTTCCAGAAGGATCTCAAGCGAACGCATACGCGATACGCCTTTCAGCCGTTCATTATGCGTTTCGGTGAATTCAAATCCAAGATCACGGGCAATATTCTTCCAAGCTATATAATGGTATTTTGCCGTGTCGACGATTACACCATCCAGGTCGAAAATACAAGCCTTCAAATCCATTTGCACAACCACTCAATTTTATTCATTTACTTGCTGGAACTTTTCCTTGATAAAAATTACGGCGATGCCTGCCAGAAACATGGACAATCCGGCAACGCCGAGCATCATAATGGCCTTCCCTCCAAGGATTTTCACGATCAATCCCCCCAGGAAACCGGCGGCGATTTGCGGAATAGTTACGGTTGCATTGAATATCCCCATGTAGACGCCCATTTTGCTTGCCGGAAGGGCTGCCGAAAGAATGGCAAAAGGCATAGACAGAATAGCTGCCCAGGCAATACCCACCCCAATCATGGAAACCATGAGAAGCCATTGGCTATGGATCAAAACCATTGAGGCCAGGCCAAAACCGCCAAGGATCAGGGATCCCATGTAAACAGGCTTCCGACCGTATTTGTCGGCAAATTTTGGAATGACAAGGGAAAACAGGGCCGCAAGAATGCTGTAGAAACCGAAAATAACGCCTACCCAGTTGCCTGCTGTGTTATAATCGGCCGAAGATGTATCTCCGGCGGTAGTGTGCCATACATTCTGGGCCACTCCGATGGTTGTATACACCCACATCAGGAACAAGGCAAACCAGGAGAAGAACTGCACTATGGCAAGCCGCCACATAGTGGTGGGAATGTCTTTCAGCAGTTGCCAGAAAGATATCTTCTCTTTTTCCTTCTCACTGATGTTATGATACTGGGCATGTTCTTCGGGAGAATATTCCCTGGTCCTGAAAGCCGTCCAAAGGACAGAGAGCAGGAGCGCAGCGCCTCCAATGATGAATGCCCAGATTACGGAACTGGCTACCTTGCCGGGCGGTGGGGTATTTGAAATACCCAGCCAGGTAAGTACAGTGGGAAGGAACGATCCGATTACAGCACCGATACAAATCAGCAGACTCTGGACTGAATAGCCCAGGTTTCGCTGCTCCTCGGAAACCATATCCCCAACCAGCGCCCTGAACGGTTGCATGGTCACATTGAAGGAAACATCCATGAACAAGAACATAAATGCACCAAAAAACAAGGGGGGTAACAGATACGCAAAAAATGCCGAGTTGGGAAGAAAGAACATGGCTGCGGTGGCAGCAAAAGCTCCACCGAAAATAAATGGGATCCGCCGTCCCATACGTGTCCAGGTTTTATCACTCGATAACCCAATGATCGGTTGCACGATAAGCCCAGCAAAAGGAGCTGCCAGCCAAAAATAGCTCAGGTGTTCAATATTGGCGCCCAGGGTCGATAAAATACGGCTGGTAAATGCACTTTGCAAAGAATAGCCGATTTGTACCCCAAGAAATCCAAAACTCAGGTTGAAGATCTGCCAGTAGGATAATTTAGGTAATGTCTTCATATATAATAATTGGTATGTTTAGATTCCATGTTACTTTACAGCACATAGCTATTCCAGTGAAAATCAAATTGCCTGTGAAATGGTAACCGGAGAGGGCAAAATAATACAGCAATTAACATAATGCCTGGCCATTAAGCCAGTTTATGCTGCATTGCTGTAAATGCCAAATGTGAAGAAAAATAAAAGCCAGATTTACTTTTCAAATGTAATGCAGGATTCTCTAAAACAAAAGAATTTAGGGCAATATTTTTATATAAAATCCACAGAATCAGCCCGCAAACGATTGCAAACTAACTATTCCTTCTCCGGCTCGATTCCCTGACGATCAGGTTCGGAGAAATGACTTTAGTCTGAAAGCTGTCGGTAGAAATATCATTCTCAATCTTATGCACCAGCAGTTTCATTGCCTCCTGTCCTATTTCATAGCCCTTCTGCTCGATGGTACTGAGGGTGGGAGTGCAGATGAGGGCATTGGGGCCGTCGCCGAATCCAACTACTGAAATATCTTCGGGAACCCGTTTCCCCATTCGCTGGATCACCTTCATGGCCGATATGGCCGTGGAATCATTTACGGCAAAGATGGCATCCACATCGGGATTCCGTATAATGAAATCCTGTGTGAGCGTCATGGCCAACTCGCTTGTATCGCAGTGAATCATCAGTCGGGGCTCCACCTCATATTTGTAATGCCTGAGGGCTCGTTGATAGCCAGCCATCCTGCCCTGACCGATAAGCAGATGCTGCGGGGCCGAAAAATGGGCTATTTTATTGCATCCTATCCCGATGAGGTGCTCAGTTGCCAGAAAACCTCCCTCCTCGTCGTTGATAATCACCCTGTCGGTAAGGATATCGGGACACACACGGTCGAAAAACACCATGGGTATTCCCTGATTGCTGAAGTTACGGAAATGCTCATATTGAACCGTATTCTTGGAAACAGACACCAGCACGCCGTCCACACGGTTCGAAAGCAAGGTCTGCGAATTGATGATCTCCCGCTCATAGCTTTCGTTCGACTGGCACATCATCACATTGTACCCTCTCTCATAAGCTATATCCTCCATACCACTAATTACCGAAGAGAAGAAATGATGCACAATTTCCGGGATGATCACCCCTATGGTATTGCTCTTGTTCTTTCTCAGGCTCAGGGCAAGGGCATTGGGTTCATAATTCAGTTTAAGGGCCAGGTTTTTTACCTGGTTTTTCGTTTCCTCGCTGATATCAGGATGATTCTTCAAGGCCCTCGACACGGTCGAAACAGAAATGCCTAAGGTCTTGGCAATATCTTTTATGGTTACCTGATGCGACTTCATGCAAGGCAATTATTTTATAAATATAGTGAAATTCCCGCAAATATCAGGAGTAACCCTAATCTCAAAGACACTGCAATAAGAATTTAACAATTTCATAATGTGGTTTTAACATATGCTTTATATGTTATTAAGCATAAGGCAATTGCAACAAACGGTTCCGCAAACGTTTCCGGAACCGTTTGCATAAAAAAACTTCTAAAAACCTTTATTTAAGGGATGTTCAGCGTATCATTTCGTGAACATTTGCCGTAATTTTATCCACCTGAAAAATGGTAACCGGTTGCATTGCGAAAGTGATTGCAAAGTCAAAGCCAGGATTTACAAAATTCAACCATTTTAAAACTAAACTAAACAAAGTGCTATTATGAGAAATGAGCTGAAAAAGACAAGACTCATCCTGCTTCTGTGTCTGTGGATGGTCGCGTCAATGCAAGCAATTGCACAGAGTGTCCAGGTAAAGGGGAAGGTATTTGACTCTTCCACAAAAGAAGCCCTGCCTGGTGTGAACATCATTCTTAAAGGTACTACATTCGGTACCATATCCAATGCGGATGGTTCATACAGCATCAATGCGCCCAAAGGCGGAGTGCTGGTATTTTCATTTGTGGGTTACCTTCCTGAAGAGGTAACTGTTGGCGACCAGCCTTCCATTGATGTCACCTTATCCCCCGATGTTACTAAGTTAAACGAAGTGGTAGTGATCGGTTACGGAACGGTGAAAAAGGGCGACGCTACCGGGTCGGTGGTTGCCGTTGATTCAAAGGATTTCAATAAAGGCGCCATTACTTCACCCCAGGATCTTCTGGTAGGTAAAAGCGCTGGCGTAATCATTTCGAATGCCGGCGGAGCGCCCGGAGCAGGCGCTACCATCCGTATCCGCGGAGGTTCGTCACTAAATGCTTCCAACGACCCCCTGATCATTGTTGATGGAGTACCTATAAATAATAACGACGTTTCTGGAAGCTCCAACTTCCTTTCGTTTGTCAATCCCAACGACATCGAAACCTTTACCATCCTGAAGGACGCTTCGGCTACCGCCATTTATGGCTCCAGGGCTTCCAACGGTGTGATCCTCATTACTACCAAGAAAGGCAAGGAAGGGGAAAAATTACATGTTTCCTATGATGAACTCACCTCGGTTGCCAATGCCATTAAATTTGTCGATGTATATTCGGGCGACCAGATGAGGCAGATTGCCTATCAACACCCCTATCTTTACGGAGTTGACAGTTATAAGACGCTGGGATCATATAATACCAACTGGCAGAAGGAAATATTCCGTACAGCCGTTTCCATGGACCATAACCTGAGCTTTACAGGTTCTTATAAAACCTTACCATACCGTTTATCCATCGGGTATACCGACCAGAACGGGATCCTGAAAAACACCGACATGCAGAGGCTTACCGGCGATCTCAGTCTGAATCCCACCTTCTTCAATAACGACTTGAAGGTCAATATCAATGCCAAGGGGATGAGCACCAATAATAATTTCGGTGATGCCGGAGCCATTGGTTCAGCTGTGAACATGGACCCGACCCAGCCGGTAATGGATGGCAATTCAAATTCAGCAGGATACTTCCAGTGGCCAAACTATGGAGCGAACCTGGGTACTCCTAACCCGGTTGAACAGGCCCTCGCTGTCGATAACCAGTCTAATGTGAAGAGGTTCATTGGCAATGTTCAGCTGGACTATGCCCTTCCCTTCTTGCACGACCTTCATGCCAACCTGAACCTGGCTAGGGATTATACCGAAAGTACAGGGCACAACAACCTTCCTTCCACCGCACCATCAGTGCTTACAAGCCCGCTGTGGGGACGTATAAGCAACTACACCGGTAAAAACTACAATAACCTGCTTGATTTCTACCTGAATTATACGAAAGACATCATTGCCATAAAGAGTAAAATCGACCTTACCGCAGGTTATTCATGGCAGCATTTCCAGAGGGAAGGCAACAGCTATACCCATGGAATTGTCAATGCCGAACATCCCTACCAGAAGACTGACAGTTCTTCGTTCATTACCGAAAATTACCTTGTCTCTTTCTTCGGACGTTTGAACTATACTTTGGCCGACCGGTATCTGCTTACCTTTACCTTGCGTGATGACG
>JAKAMP010000257.1 GCA_021812865.1 Bacteroidota bacterium
AAGCGCGCTCATCGCCGCGGTAGTCCTTGGTTTTGGGTATGTCGTGTACAGGGCAGGCCAGCTCGGCGCGGCCGACGTGATAGAGTTCGCCGCAATCTCACTTATCCTCCCCATACAGGGCACGCCGGTCCTTCTGGGTGCGATACCGCAGCTCGGACTTCCCTTCATGCTCTCGGTGTTCATAGCAACCGGAATATCTGCGCTCGTATTCGCTTCGGTCTACTACCTTCCAAGGGCAAGAGGCATCTCCGGAAAGCCGGTTCTGCGCCTTGTGAAGAAACCAGACATATTCAAGGGTGTACTATTCTCGCTTGCATACGTAGCTCTCATAGTATCGATGGAACTTACGCTGCACGTAAGTGCATATGGTATGGCGGTGCTGCTCGTCCTGCTTGTCGGATCGTTCCTCATAGCGCTGTTCAACAAGCCGATAGCCGCGGCAATGATGAAGGAAATAACACCAGGCAAAATGGAAGAGGGGGACATGATAGCGGTAAGCATGATGGAGAAAGATACGCTGGAGAAGGTGCACAAAAATCTATTTATCATTCCTGGGAGAACATTGTGAATGAGGTTCAGCAACGATATGCTGACTTAATCAGGGACCACAAGGTGAAAGGACGAACAAATTATGATTACGAAGATTGAAAAAACCGACGGAATAATTTTCAGGCCAGATTTAACTCCTTAAGGAGTGTTTCAAACGTTTCTTGGTGAGAAGGTGTCTCAATCTGTTCTGGAACTTCGGAAAAGATCTTAACAACAGAGTCATCCTGGTATCTATAGATCTGCCATTTTCCATGGTTATACTCAAGTGCGGAAAGGTTTTCGATCCAATCGCCGGAATTCAAGTAAATCACCTCACCCTCGTTGGTAATGATTTTTCGTATAGAAGGCTGATGGATATGCCCGCAAACTACAAAAGCATATTTTTGAAATATGGCAATTCCGGCAACTGTCTCTTCGAATTTATTAATGTATGAAACCGCTCGCTTCACACCATTTTTTATCTTACGTGAAAATGAAATTTTTTCTTTACCCAAACGGGTCAGAAAAAAATTAACCATGGTGTTGAGCAGAATAAGAATATCATAGCCGGTCGAACCAAGTTTTGTAAGCCATTTACTGTACTGCATTGTGACATCAAAAACATCCCCATGAAAAAACCATGCTTTTTTCCCATCCAGTTCGAGGACCAGTTTGTTTACAAGTTTAAAGCTTCCCAGTTCAAATTTCGTAAACTTTCGTAACAGTTCATCATGATTTCCAGTGATGTATATTACCTTGGTTTTTTTTGCAATCAAACCAGTAAAGTACTTAAGTACCATGAGATGGGACTTAGGAAAATATTGTTTTCTAAATTGCCAGATATCTATGATATCACCGTTGAGTATAAGGGTTCTGGGACGGATGCTCCTGAGATAATGAAGGAGCTCATCAGCATGGCAGCCGAATGCCCCTAAATGAACATCCGATATGACCACCAGTTCTACGTCCCGCTTGCGAATCTTTTCCGATTTCATAAATTGGACAAAAATAAGTGTATTAAAGCAGGCGAACGAGAACCAATTATTACGTTTATATTAAATTATCGTTAACGGAAAGGAAATTAATCAAAATGAGTATTTTTATTTATCGTAATTTCGTTTTTCAAAAATCCATTAGCAGCGACTTTTCTGAACATTGACTTTCGGAACATTTTAAGCATATTAATTCAAAAACGGATGAAACACAAAAAGAAGGAAAATAAACCTAAAAAGGTAAAGAAACAATTAACCCAGAAAGCAGGAATTGCCATGAAGAACCAATTCTTTCTTGAGGCGAGCTGGTTACTTTCGGAAATTCTTGAAAAAAAACTGAAATCTCTTCTTGAAATTACTGAAAATACAAGGCCAGGTGCCGGATTTACCCTGGAGCAATGCATCAAACGTCTTAAACACCTTCATGTCACAAATAAAAACCAGGTCCTCAGAAATTATGTAGAACTTAAACTGATTGAAAAGACCATGACCTGGAAAAACCAGCGGAATACGATGGTAAAAGATATGCTCTACGTTCATGTCTCCAAACCGAGAAAAGAGAATCTGGCACTTGAAGGCGTGAAATTATTAAAGGAATGGAACAGGGCGCTGAAAAATTATAAGTTGCATCAATTTTCCTCCGCTCCGGCAACCACTGACGAAATCCCCCCTCAATAATACATAAATGAATAAAAAAGAGACCGGTGAATTTTTCTTCCGTTATTACAGAAAGCGGACCGCCTCTTTTCTGGCAAATCTTTACAAGGCAAGTATCACAGGAGATATCGAGGATATTCACCAGACGAGGGTGGATGTGAAAAAGATCCTTGCCCTTTTTCGCCTTCTCGAAATGGTCTCTCTTAAGTTTTTCAGATCAGAAGATCATTTTTCACAGTTTTCCAAACTTTTTACCATAACGGGAAGGATCAGGGAGATCCAAGTTAATCTCGCACTGTTGGAGGTGTACAAATTTGAAAACAAAGAGATCAATCATTATATAAGGTCCTTAAAGAGAGGAGAAATAAGGCAGACCAGAAATTTTATGCATACGGTTCAGGACTTTGATGAAAAAATGTTGGAAAAGACGGAAATTGAACTGAAGCACATTACTGAAAAAGAGGGGCAGAAGAAGATCGCTGAGACAGCCCATCAGCTTATCAGGAAAAAAGCAAAAAAAATTGAAAAATATTTTCTGACAAAAAATTCACAAAAAAATCTTCATAAAATCCGTCAGAACCTAAAGATTATAAGCGCAATTGCATCACTTTCAAATACCATAAAAGATGACAAAAAACTTACTCAAATTCTGGAACAAATATCGCAAGCGGAAAATCTTATCGGAGAGTGGCATGACCGGCAGGTTTTAATCGAATCTCTAGATTATTTTTCCAACCACCGGGGAAGATCCGGAAAAAAGGATATTATCAACTCGTTTAAAAAAGAAAAGGATCTTGTGCTGAGCGACTGTAAAGAGTTAGAAAAGCAAATAATTCCGAAAACATTCGGACTGACCGACCTCATACTGAGAAGAGGAATCCCCCAGCCAAAATTGAACCGCAGGTTGAGTATATCTGATAGATGATATCCAACATCTTTACGATACTTTGTTTTACTTTTGAAACAGCCACGGGACTTTTAAAATGAAGAATTGTCCGACAAAAAACCTGAGCATTTCATTACTCCTCCTGTTATTTCTCGGGATGCTGACTTTGCGTGCAAAGGAATATGATAGTCTGAAAGGCATGGTCTCACAAAGTAAAGGGAAAGAAAAAGCCGATATATTGATAAAGCTATCAGCCATGCTGAATGATACTGCTCCTGAAAAAAGTTTTCAATATGCTTATGACGGCTTTAAAGAATCGGTCCAATCAGAATATCTCAAGGGGAAGGCAGATGCCAGGAAACTCATCGGGGATTATTATATGAGAAAACGCAATTATCTGTCGGCCCTTGAATGCTATCTGAGTGCTCAGAAAATTTACCTGCAAATTCATTATCCGGTCGGCACCCTGGAAACTTACAGGGCAATCGGTGATTTGTCACTGATTTTGCGAGACAATGAAAATGCAAGAATCTATTACAGGAAAGGATTTCTTCTGGCTCAGTCAATTAAGGACTTTAGGTGGACAGGGATTTTTCTGCAGGAGCTCGGGAGGGTTGAGCAGAAAGACGGAAACACAGGCCATGCTCTAGAACTCTATGACCAGGCACTACGCTCCCTTCAGAAAGTGAGTTATCGTACTTCCGTAATCAGCATCTATAATTCCATTGGCACTGTTTACCTTGACCAGGGGAGATATGACGAGGCCATTGGGTTCTACAAAAAGCTGATCGCCCAGGTAGGACCAGAAAGTAAAACCCAGCTGGGAACAATATATACACGGTTGGCCCATGCATGCGAACAAAAGAGTCGATACGCCGACGCTCTTGAATATAACAGGATGGCTCTGAAAATTCGTCATGAAATGTCCCAGATGGAGGATTTCAACAGTTCGATGATCAATATCTCGAATGATTACTTTTATTTAAATAAGTTCGACTCGGCAAGGATTTACATGAACGAAGGAATACGGCTTGCCAGAGCAAATAACAGGAGTTACCTGATTGAGAATGCCTACCGGGTAATGTATACCTATTACAAGACGAAAGGTGATTACAACACAGCTCTTCAGTACTTCAAGAAGTACCAGGAAATAGCAGACAGCATTGTTATTGAAAAAAACAAAGGGGACATTGCAATCCTTGAAGCCAGGCAGCGCATGTTCAGCATGGAAGAAAACAATAAATTACTGACCAGGGCGAATGAGATCCAGGCCCTTAGTCTAAAGAACCAGCGTTTCCAGATCACTTTTCTCCAGGTGATTCTGATTATTTCAATGATCATTATTTTTTACTCCGTTTTGCAGTACATAAAGAACCTCAGGGCAAAAAGGGAAATCCAACATATATATTCCCGCATGTCGAAAGAGATGATTGAACTCGAAACGACCAATAAAAAGATCAGCGAGCAGGAACACCAATACAGGTTCCTTGCAGAAAATTCCCTGGATTTTATTACCAGGTTTGATAAAAATCTTAAACGACTTTATGCCACTCCATCTTCGGGAAAAATTTATGGGTACTCCCCCGAAGAGATCCTTACGAAATCGACTTATGATCTGACCCATCCGGATTTTTATCTTTATTCGGAGGAGAAATTTCGTGAGATGATGAGAGACAAAACCCCAAAAAATTTTACTTATGTAGCAAGAAAGAAAAACGGACAGAATTTTTGGGTTGAAAGTATCATGAATCCTGTCTTTAACAAAGAGACAGGAGAGCTGGAAGAATTTATCGGCGTTACAAGGGACATTCAGGAACGAAAAAAGAAAGAACTTGAAATTATGGAAGGAACTGCTCAAAAAGAGAACCTGCTGAAAGAGATTCACCACCGGGTGAAAAATAATTTTGCTATCCTGGTCAGCCTGATCAATATGCAGAAAGAACAGTCTCAGACACCTGAACTGATCCGGGCCCTTACGGATCTGCAGCTGAGGATCCGAACGATGGCCCTGGTTCACGAGATGTTATACCGGTCAAAGGATTTCGAGAAGATCTCTTTTTCGCA
>JAKAMP010000258.1 GCA_021812865.1 Bacteroidota bacterium
AATAAAACCGGAAGTCAGTGCAAGATGGTAGGCAGCAACAGGATGCACACCCACCCCACCGGTAAGTTTGGCAGCAAAAGCAAGACCTGCAATACCTGGAACCATACCCGCAAGGCAAATGACCAGGAAGAGTTTCCTGCGGCGGGTATAATCGGAAAGCGCCGGAATGACAATGGCGCCGATTATTCCTCCTACCAGCATAAGTCCGCCAATCAGCCCGTTGGAATCCTGTACGCCAAGGTTTGCAGCAATGGCATCGACCATGGAGCTTACCGCATTGAATATTCCCAATCCAACGGTGAACAATATAATGGTAATGAGCATGTCCCTCAGTCCCAGGATATGTTTGAAGCCTTTCCCGAAGGCAAAACGTTCATAGGATTCCTCGGAAGGCAATACGGCAGGTCTTTCGCGAATAAGGATCAGCACCAGGAAGGAAGACATTACCGTGATGATACCATATATTCTGAGCATATGATCAATTCCCTGTCCATATGCGGGGTTGGAAGGAGAGGAAACGATCAGCATGGGAGTGATAACCATAGCGATTACAATGCCTACATATTGGGCCAGCGATGCCAGTCCTGCCGCCAATGCTCTTTCCTTAATGGGAAACCAGCGAACGCTCACTGCAGTAACGGCATTCAGAATGAAGGGTTGTGCAATGGCAAGAAAAACCTGACCGGTCATAACGGCCAGGAATGATGCGCCATACATGCCTTTGATTCCAGCCCCGATGGCAGTCAGTATAGCCCCGAGGCCTACTCCCAGCCTGATACCCCAGGTGTCGATAAAGTACGATGCCGGAATGCTCATCACCAGGTAAATCAGCATATACATCATTGCCAGCATGTCGATGTTGAATATGGAAGCGGGATTGAACTGTCCCTTGTAATAAACGGCAGCCGCTCTTGCAATGGGAGCATGGGTAAGCCATTGGATCTGGATGACTACGGAAATCAGCATGAAGGCTCCCAGGATTACCCAGCGGTAAGAGGAAGCCTGGTTTTTTGTCTCACTCATTCTACAGTTTTTAGTAAATTCTTTTCCATCCCGCTTATGAACGGCAGGCATAAAATATCAAAAAACGTGTCAATCTGTTCATTTTCAGGCCTTCATCTCTGGCGGACTGCTGAAAGACGGTGACCAATTTACAAATATTTCCTTTTGTATAACAAAAGAAAAAGGCCGGAATCATATTCCGGCCCAAAAAGCGATGAGGATAATATGTTTATGTCAGGGATTATTCATCTTTCTGTTTTCTTGTGATGGGCAGTACTCCAGCCATTTCTCCCACCACATTTACCAGTTCGGTGCCCGCAGGCACCACGATCTTGGCATTGTTTTTCAGTGAATTTTCAAGGGCTTCGAGCTTCCTCAGGATCTGTGCATTTCCAACGAAGAATTTGTCGGCAGCCTCGTTCACCAGTCGGATGGCTTCGGCTTCACCTTCGGCCTGCAAAATTTTAGACTGCTTTACCCCTTCAGCCTCTTTGATCTTGGCACGTTTCTGTCCATCTGCTGCTGTTTCGGTAGCGGTAGCAAAGTCAACCGCAGCAATTTTCTCATTCTCGGCCTTTACCACTTTGTTCATCGTTTCCTGCACATCCTTGGGTGGGTCAATTTCTTTCAGTTCAGTACGCACAATTTCAATGCCCCAGGTGCTGGTTTCGTTGCAGAGCGTGCGGTGCAGCTCGGCATTGATTTTACCGCGCTCGCTGTTGGCCGATTTCAGTGTAAGGGTACCGATAATGTTTCTGAGCGTAGTGCGCGCCAGGTTCACAATCTGCCACTGGTAATTGTTCACATTATACTGAGAGGCTTTGACGCTGTCTTCATCGTTTTTTACCTTGAAATACACCTGGGCATCGACCCTGGCATTCAGGTTATCGTTGGTGATGATTTCCTGGGGTTCCGCATCAACCATCTGTTCCGTGGTGTTGATCAGGTACATCTTGTCTATCACAGGAATTACCCAGTGAAAGCCAGGACCGGCAAAATGATGATATTTGCCCAGGCGTTCGATTAACCCCCTGTGGGTGGGCCTTACGATCCTGATTCCAATCAGGAAAATGAACAGCAAAATGGCGATAATAATTCCAATGGGATTCATATGAGCCTCCTTTTATTTAGTGTTTTGAATGAGCGTAACGAACAATGTTAAAGATAATGCAAGAATTTGAAATAGCAAAAAACACCGCAGCTTCCTCCCGTCCCGGTGGTCCATAGAGCGTTACTCCCGGTGTTGCTGCCGATTATTCACCTTGAACCTTTGGGGCAGCTCATAACATTTTCATACCTTGCAGGCCAGTTATTAACCCGAAAAAACAGATGCCCCGACCCGACCAAAGATATGCCGGCAACTTTGGCAAACATGCCGATCAGAAATTCATTGTAAATGAACCGGCCATCCTCATGGATTTTCTGATGGCGAGTATGCCCGAAAAGAGTCGCTCCACTATCAAATCGTACCTGGCTCATAAACAAGTACTGGTGGGATCCAAACCGGTTTCACAATTCGATCATCCCCTCGAACGGGGCGACCTGGTCACCATACGTCTGGGTGGGAAAAAGGAACAGGATACCTATAAGGGGCTTACCATTCTCTTTGAGGATAAGCACATTGTAGTGATATCAAAAGAAAGCGGGTTGTTGTCGGTGGCCACCGACAAAGAAAAGGCCATTACGGCCTATAACATCGTAAGCTTTCATATCAAGAAGGCAAATCCCCGGAACCGGATATTTGTAGTTCACAGGCTGGACAAGGATGCGTCGGGAGTGATGGTTTTTGCCAAAAGTGAGGAAATACAGGAAAAAATGCAGCGCGAATGGCATGAAGCCGTGATGGAGCGCATTTATTCGGTAGTGGTGGAAGGCCGGATAGAACAGAAAGAAGGTACCATCACCTCGTACCTCAAGGAAAACAAGGCGCTAGTCATGTACTCCAGCCAGGATCCGGGAGACGGACAATTGGCCGTTACCCATTACCGCGTGGTCAGGCAGGGGATTGAATATTCCCTTCTCGATGTGGAACTCGAAACAGGGAGAAAAAACCAGATACGGGTTCACATGAAAGATCTGGGCCACCCCATTGCCGGAGATAAAAAATACGGAGCCGTATCCAGTCCCCTGGGGCGTCTCTGTCTTCACGCCCGCCTGTTGGCCTTCATTCATCCCATTACTGGCATAGAGGTGCGATTTGAAGCGCCGGTTCCCAGACGATTCATGGCCCTGATGAAAGAGGAAGGCGCTTTAAAAAAGACGAAGGGGAAACGAACATTTTAGCTTATTCCTTGTTTTAGTAAAGTATTGTTACAGAATATATTTATGAATTGCAGTAATTTAAAAAAAAATTGATTTTATAATCATTTTAAATTACCTTTACACTTATTTTATTAATTTTTAATTATGAAAACAGGAAAAGTTAAATTCTTTAATAACTCCAAGGGCTTTGGTTTTATTAAGGACGCAGAGTCTGATAAAGAGTACTTTGTGCATGCCTCCGGGCTTATTGATCAAATCAAGGAAGGGGACACGGTAACCTTTGAACTCGTTGAAGGTAAAAAGGGACTGAATGCGGTAAAGGTCAAACTAGCATAGCCTGTTGAAAGCCAGGCATTAATATCTGATGAGCTTCACAATATTGTGAAGCTTTTTTTTTGCCCGTTTTCAGATGGTTTCACAAGACAAGCATTTACCTTGTGACCGGGAAGTGATGCGGATCAAAAACCTGCGACAAATACAGTATTTATTGATCATCCGATGGGTATTCTATCATCAGCCTATGACATGACGATCATAATGTATAAGGCAGTTCGTAGAATGAATGCCCCAATAGCCAAAAGCCAACCGCCAAAAGCTTACCGCATTGATATATCTTGTTATGCTGATGAGATAATGAATTTCCACCCCTTAATCAGGAATTTCTTTAAATAGTATAGCTTTGCATTGATGTTGGGCAAATATTGAAGAGCATGATTCTACCGGTAAAGATCAACTGGAACCTGAGGGTTGCAGTGATCGTGCTGATCCTTGGCATATTCGGTTTTACAGTTAATGCCCAGCGAAAACCTGCACCGCGAAGGGATTCGAGCCTGAGTTTTCCTGTGGGATATTACCTGGCTTATAACAGTTCACTTATCTACCCTGGCGTGGCGGCAGGTATCAATTATCCATTTATACAGTTTGCCACGTCAAAACGTGGAAGTTACGGGAGAATCATGAAAATATACAAGGAAAGGATGTTTTCTCTGCTGGTTGGGTATTATCACCATCCGGGCTTTCATGATAATCTTTATATTGTGCCTGGCTGGCTGATGCGCAGGACAAAGTCTACCGGCATATTTATGGATTTCTGGGCTGGCATTGGATACAGCAGGACATTCCTCGGGGGTGCAACCTACAAGGTGGATGCATCGGGGAGCGTCAGCAAGGTTCCGCTTGCCGGGTTCAATTATTGTATGGTGGCTGCTGGCGGGGGCATGGGGTATGATTTCACCTTGAAAAAGAAACGGCCTTTTTCGGTTTTTGGCAGGCTGGACCTGCTGGCCATGTTTCCTTATAACAGTACAATATACCCCAGGCCGGCCGTTGAACTTGGGGTAATGTACCGGCCGGTGCACCTTTTTCTTACCCGGACTGAGTCGGGACCACATCTGAAGAAGAAAAGAAGAAGATGAGGAATTCGCTCTATATCCTGTCGACAGTCATCCTCCTGGCCTCCTGCCAGAAGGAAACCATTACTCTGTCAACCGATGCCAGCGATGTGTTTTATCTCCTGCACAAAGGAGCAGCCATGCGTGTGCAGGTCGACGGGAACACAGCCAGCAAGGTGTTTATCGTATTGGTTCATGGAGGTCCCGGGGCCACTTCGTTCGTGTACAATACCGATTTTATTTCTCAGAATCTCGAGAACAAACTCGCAGTGGTATACTGGGATCAGCGGGATGCCGGGGCATCTCAGGGCGGGGCAAACGGAAAATACCTCCACCTCAAACAAAATGTGGAAGACCTGAAGAAACTCATCCAACTCATACGATACCGGTACGGACAGGACATCAGGGTTTACCTGCTGGGTCATAGCTGGGGCGGACTCGTTACTGCCGGCTTTCTCACCGAAGGA
>JAKAMP010000259.1 GCA_021812865.1 Bacteroidota bacterium
CAGAATCCGTTGGGATATGGTCCACTACGATGTACAGCTCATCGGCGGTGTGGTGCTGCATTCAGGAAAGATATCAGAAATGGCCACCGGTGAAGGTAAAACCCTGGTCGCTACCCTTCCTGTATTTCTCAATGCCCTGTCAGGACGAGGTGTTCATTTGGTTACCGTAAATGATTACCTGGCCAAGCGTGACTCGGAATGGATGGGGCCGCTATACGAATTTCACGGACTCGTCGTCGATTGTATCGACAAACACCAGCCTAGTTCCGACGCCAGGCGAAATGCTTACCAGGCCGATATCACCTTTGGCACAAACAACGAATTCGGCTTTGATTACCTTCGCGATAACATGGCCATCAGTCCACAGGACCTGGTACAGCGTGGCCACAATTATGCGATTGTCGACGAAGTGGACTCTGTGCTGATCGACGATGCCCGTACTCCTCTGATTATTTCCGGTCCGACTCCGAAAGGAGAAGACCAATTGTTCGAAGAACTGAAGCCAAAGGTCGAAACCCTCGTTGGCGCCCAACGAAAATTCATCAACCAGGTGCTCGCCGATGCGAAAAAATACCTCAGTGAAAACAACGAGGAAAAGTCAGGGTTTGCTTTACTTCAGGCATACAAGGGACTGCCCAAGAACAAGGCGCTGATCAAACTGCTTAGTGAACAGGGGAACAAAGCCCTGATGCACAAAACAGAGAATTATTACATGCAGGATAATTCCAAGAACATGCACCTGGTTACCGATGAACTGTTCTTCGTGATCGACGAAAAAAACAATGCCATCGAAATGACCGACAAGGGCATTGATCTGATTACCAGTGCGTCGGAAGATACATCTTTCTTCATCCTGCCCGACATCGGAAGCGAAATAGCCGATATTGAAAAACAGAATATTGCGCAGCCACAGAAACTCGAACTGAAGGACAAGATGCTTCAGGATTATGCCGTGAAATCTGAACGCCTGCACACCATTCAGCAATTGCTCAAGGCTTATGCCCTGTTTGAGCGCGAGGACGAATACGTGGTAATGGATAACAAGGTGAATATCGTCGACGAGCAGACCGGGCGTATTCTCGAAGGCAGAAGATATTCCGACGGCCTGCACCAGGCTATTGAAGCTAAGGAAAGAGTGAAGGTAGAAGCTGCCACGCAAACTTTTGCTACCATCACCCTGCAGAACTACTTCAGGATGTATAAGAAGCTAGCCGGTATGACCGGTACTGCAGAAACAGAAGCCGGCGAATTGTGGAATATCTATAAGCTCGATGTGGTGGTAATACCCACCAACAAGCCGGTGATCAGGAATGACAATGAAGATATGGTTTACAAGACCAAACGCGAGAAATACAATGCCGTAATCGAAGAAATTGAAAAGATGATGGATCAGGGCAGGCCCGTACTGGTGGGTACTACTTCGGTCGAAATATCTGAATTGCTCAGTCGTATGCTGAAAATGAAAGGCACGAGGCATAATGTACTGAACGCCAAGTTACATCAAAGGGAAGCCGAAATTGTTGCCGAAGCAGGCCGCAGAGGTATGGTAACCATTGCCACCAACATGGCCGGTCGTGGTACCGATATCAAGCTGACCCCGGAAGTGAGGGATGCCGGTGGGCTGGCCATCATCGGCACCGAACGTCATGAATCACGCCGCGTTGACCGGCAGCTTAGGGGCCGTTCCGGCCGCCAGGGCGACCCCGGTTCCTCCGTATTCTTCGTTTCCCTGGAAGACGACCTGATGCGTCTGTTCGGTTCGGACCGGATCGCAGGCCTTATGGACAGGATGGGCCTCAAGGATGGCGAGGTGATCCAGCACAGCATGATCACAAAGTCCATAGAACGTGCCCAGAAGAAGGTGGAAGAAAACAACTTCGGAATTCGTAAGCGACTGCTGGAGTATGATGATGTGATGAATTCACAACGCGAGGTGATCTATACACGTCGTCGCCATGCCCTGTTTGGAGAAAGGCTCGACGTGGATATCCAGAACACGATGTACGATGTGATCCAGAGCATTGTTGACCAGTATCATGGCAATGCCGATTATGAAGACTTCAACTTCGAGCTTATTCGTACCTTATCTGTCGAATCCCCCGTTTCCAGGGAAGATTATATGGCTTTGAACAACGAAGAGATCGTTGAAGCTGTGTTTAAAGTCATTGCACAGTCTTATAAACGTAAAACGGAGCATATTGCCAAACAGGCCTATCCTGTTATTAAAGACGTTTATGAAAACAATGCCCGGCAATATGAAAATATCGTGGTTCCCATTTCCGATGGGTTAAGGGTATTCCAGATCATCACAAACCTGCAGAAGGCATATGAGACCAAGGCAATGGAACTGGTGCATTCCTTCGAAAAAATGATCATTCTCCATAACATTGATGAAGCATGGAAAGAGCATCTGAGGGAAATGGATGAACTGCGCCAGAGCGTACAGAACGCAGCCTATGAGCAAAAGGATCCTTTGCTGATTTACAAATTTGAGTCGTACGAGCTTTTCAAACAATTGCTCGATAAAGTGAATAAGGACATCTGCTCTGTACTGATGAAGGGTCATATTCCTATACAGGACAGCAGCGGTATTCAGCGTGCACAGACTCCGAGAAGGCTGGACATGAGCCAGATGCGGCAAAGCAAATCCGAGGCCCAGTCCTCTCTCAGCGCCGGTGGAGGGGCCGATAGCCAACCGCCCAAGCAGCAAACTGTAAGGGTAGAAAAGAAGGTGGGGAGAAACGAACCCTGTCCCTGCGGAAGCGGGAAGAAATATAAAAACTGCCATGGCGCCGTCATGGCAGGACAAAGCCCGGTTTAATACCGGGCTTTTTTTAGTAATTCAGCCAGCTTGTCGCAATGAGCTTTGCTAACGGGTGTGAGCGGAAGTCTCAGGCTGTTGGGGGTGATTTTTAGCATATTGAGCACGGCTTTCACACCGGCAGGATTGCCTTCGGTGAAGAGCGCACGAGTGATATCCATCAACTGATAGTGCAACTGTCTTGCCTGTTTGAACTTCTGTGCCAGGGCAAAGTTCACCATATCCGAGGTCTCTTCGGGCAGTGCATTGGCAAGCACACTGATCACTCCTTCTCCTCCCATCGAAATGATCGGCAGGGTAAGAAGGTCGTCCCCTGAAATTACCTGGAATCCGTCGGGTTTGTCCTTAATGATCTGCATGATCTGTTCGAGATTGCCCGATGCCTCCTTTACCGCCACTATGCTGGATATTTCATGGGCCAGCTTAAGCGTGGTTTCAGCGGTCATGTTTGATCCTGTTCTTCCCGGTACATTGTAAAGAATTACAGGCGCCGGACTTTCCGCAGCAATGGCTTTGAAATGTTCATAAAGCCCCGTTTGCGTTGGCTTATTGTAGTATGGACATACTGAAAGCACTGCGCTTATTTTGTTGAAATTATAATCCTTGAAATGCCTGATGGCATCCATGGTGTTGTTGCCGCCTACCCCAACTACAATCGGTATCTTGCCATCCACATTGTCGATCACGAAGTCGACTACGGCAGTCTTTTCCTCATTTTTCAGGGTAACCGACTCCCCGGTGGTTCCCAGCACTACAAGATAGTCAACCTGGCCGGTGAGCAGGTGCTGGAGCAGTTTTCCGAGGGCCTTGAAATCAACACTTTTATCTTCTCTGAAGGGCGTAACAATTGCCACCCCTGTGCCTTTAAATGAAACAGATGTCATATAATTTGAATAATAAAGAAGTTATACATTTACTGGTTTCCTGATCATATTCAGGTAAAACATCGATTGCTCGATCAGATAAGCCATCGATGGCTTCGTTTCAGTCTTGATCATAAAATCAAGATAATCACAATGGTCATCGTATTTGCCCACTTTCATCCCGGCCTTTGAAAGACTGGCGATGTACCGCAGGGGAAAAGAATTTTCCAGGTTCAGGTCGAAAAGTATGTCAAACTTACGGTTTAGGAAATCTTCGATGAAGGGACTTACCGGTTTCAGAAAGAAGGTCAGGTTTTTTCCTGTGAAATAATTAAAGCCGGTTCTCATCAGTGCGTTCTCGTCAATCTTTTTGATGTCATCCAGGTAGCCGATTACAAATACCTTTGCCTGCATCTCTTCGAGCTGCTGGACGAACTGCTTTATATCTTCCAGGTTGACCGTCGGCGATGCTTCGAAAACGATTCCAATTTCCCTGGCTTCGGCAAGGCTGAATGTTTCTTTTTTCCGTGGAAGAGCGACGCATTTTCTATCTAAACGGCGCTCCGCTACCCGCAAACGGTACCTGAAAGCAAATTTCACTTTGGTTGATTTTTCAGTTGTAAATTAACAGCAATTTATGGTATTAAACGAACCCTGGCAAATTTATTCGATCATTTTTAAAAATTCATCTTCCGTCAGGATTTTAATTCCAAACTTCCTGGCCTTTTCAAGCTTGGAGGGGCCCATTTTTTCACCTGCCACAATGTAACTGGTGTTGCCCGAAACCCCTTCCTGGTTCTTCCCTCCGTTTTCTTCAATCATTCTTTTGAGTTCATCTCTTGAATGCCTGAACGTGCCTGAAACGACAATATTCAAACCTGCCAAATTGCTTGAAACCTTTGCTGAAGACTGGAATATCTCAAATTGCAGCCCAGCTTCCTTGAGCCGGCTAATCAGTACCTGGTGTTCTGGTCTGGCAAAATATTCCCTGATGCTCATGGCGATTTTTTCGCCTATCTCCTCTGCTTCAGTGAGTTCTTCCAACGTGGCATTCATAATCCGGTTGATGTTCCCGAAGTGCTTGGCCAGCTTCTTTGCCACAGTCTCACCCACGTACCGTATTCCCAATGCATACAATACCCTTGCAAACGGAACATTTCTGGACTCCGCTATGCTCTGGATAAGGTTACGCGCCGATATTTCAGCAAACCGTTTCAGTGAAGACACTTGCTGTTCATTTAGCATATACAGGTCTGCTATATCATGAACCAGGTTATTCCTGTACAACTGATCAATGGTTGCTTCGGCAGCGCCTATGTCCATGGCTTTACGCGATATGAAATGTTCAATCTTTCCTTTAATCTGAGGTGGACAGCCGTCTTCATTCGGACAATAATGACGGGCTTCTCCTTCCATCCGTACCAGCGGTGT
>JAKAMP010000260.1 GCA_021812865.1 Bacteroidota bacterium
TCCGATCTGAATTCTGCCCTGGCATGGAGGATCTTGCATGCTTCCAGTGCTTCGGCCGTTCTGATGCGGGCTGCCTCTTCATGCGATTTACCCTCTATGCCGGCTTCGCCCCTGGTAAGATAGGCCGAAACCACTTCATGCCCGGCTGCCGCCAGAAGAGCCATGGTTCCTCCTGCCCCGCTCTCGGGATCGTCGGGATGGGCCCCTGCAACAATGATTTTAAGCTTGCCGGAGGATGCCTTTGTCTGCAGGGAAGCAGAACCGGCGGTTCCGGTTACGGCCAGCGCGCCAACGGCCGAGATTGCAGAAGTGCGCAGCATGCTGCGTCGGGAAATGTTTTTCATGATCTGGAAACTTTTAACATGCATGTTCACTCAGGATCAAAAGGCATATGCTCATTGGTTTATGATCAGGCAATTTAGCGAATCCTCCTTTGAGATGATCCATTTCGTGACAAAAGGATTCAAAGTATAATCAAAATGAATTCAAGAAAACAGGTTTATCTATAGATCTCAGATTCATCCGACACAGAAACAGCATGATTCAACGCTGTTCCACTAAAACAGAGTCATGGGGTCGGGTATAGATGGCAAGAATTTCCTGGTAAGGGTTTACCCATGGATTGACCACTGACTGACCATAGACTAACCACCGACTGACCATGGATTGACCACAGACTGACCACGGGCTGACCACCGTTTGACCAAATGTATGGCTTTCACAGTTACTTGTTGCTTATCTCAGGTTTCGAAAGCTTGGATCATGATGATCAGGCTTGAGTTTCGCTTAAATCAACCCAACCCAAAGATATTCAGCATGTTTTCAGACATATCGCTTTCTCAACATGCAAAAATCCTATACATTGCATGATCCGGAACGATACTGTTCCGGTACCTCTAAATCTTCGCCTATGAAATATGCCATCCCTACCCTGCTGTTCATGGTTTTTATCCATGCCTCACTGTCCGCACAGGAACCCTCTCCCCTTCCTGATAAACCCGGAACCTGGAGTTACGCTTACCTGGATGACGGAAATACGAAAATGTACATTTCCCAATACGGCATGAAGCCTGAAGAGGTCAATATGTTCAAAAAGAAACTTGATCAGTTGGTGAATGTCATGCATCAGAATCCTGTCCTGGCGAATCCCAGAGGTATCGACCCCATGGTGGAATCCAGGCCCCTGTATCCATACGGTTTCGAGATGCACCCGCAGAATTACGGGGTTATCGGCGAGATCAATTTCCGGCTCTGTCCCTGGTTCAGCTCAAAAGGGAAGGTGTACAGGCAGACTATAGAGCCTCCGCGCGTTTCGGTATACATCAACCAGATTCTTCCCCTCATGCACAGCGCATTCAATGTGGATGCACAGGGAGAACAAAGTCTGAAAAAAGCCGAGGCCCTGGCCAACGACATTGTGAAACCCGATAAAATCAAGGAACTGGCACCGGGTGTGACCCTGTACGATGCAGCCATTGTGATTTGCAAACCCGGGAGAGAATTGTACCTGCCCTGTACCGTGGAGGAGGCTTACAAAAGACTGATCACCTTTTACGAACTTCTGGCAAAAGCCCAGCCTGTTTTCCAGGTAATGCTCGATCCGCTGAAACAGGAATATCAGAAGCTCACCCCCGCGCAGCTGAAAAGCCCGGCCTATTTCGGGGATTCCCCTTCCGGGATTACCTATAAACCCAATAAGGATCCGCTATTCATCTTCAACAACGAATTCTTTGACCGGAGCAAACCAAAGACCAACGCGCAACTGATCGTTATACCGATCGATGCGGATTACTTCAGGAAAGATTCCGGTTTTGTACCCAACAGCATCGGGTACCTGAGAATATACCAGCTCCTGCATTCCCTCGATCCGGCTGCCCTGCTGAAGCTTATAGACTAAAAGTTTTTCGGTAGCAAACCTCACTGGTGCATGATCGTGGATACCGCGCCCGATCAAACCCTTAGCCCGATCAGCACCACATCGTCCACCTGCTCGAATTCGCCCTTCCATTCGTCGAACTTCTTTTCAAGCACTTCCTTCTGCTCTTTCATGGGAAGGGGATGAAGGGTGACAAACAGTTCCTTCAGAGCCTTGTACATGAATTTCTTTCCTTTCGGACCGCCGAACTGGTCGGCATACCCGTCGGAAAACATATAGAACTGGTCGCCTGGCTCAAATTGGATGGAATGGGTGGTAAAATTCGGCATCACTTCATGAATGGCCACCGGCATTTTGTCGCCCTTTATTTCGCTCAGTTCGCCCTTCCTGATCATGTACAGCGGGTTGTTGGCCCCTGCAAACTGAATCTCCTTTTTTACCGGATCGAGCACACAGAGGGTCATATCCATGCCGTCCTTATTCTCGCCCGATTCTCCTTTCTGGTGAAGAGCCTTGATGATGAATTTTCTCAGTTGGTCGAGGATTTCCCCGGGCTTTGGAGAAACGCTCCTGGCCAGGATTTCGTTCAGGTAAGTGATCCCCAGCAGGCTCATGAATGCCCCGGGAACGCCGTGCCCGGTGCAGTCGGCTGCCGCGAGGTATACCCTGCCATCCTTTTCTGCAATCCAGTAAAAATCACCGCTTACGATGTCTCTGGGCCTGAACAGTACAAAATGCTCAGGCAGCAGAAGCTTCAGGTAAATTGCGGTGGGCAGAATGGAACGCTGGATTTTCTGGGCATAAAATATGCTGTCGGTGATCTCTTTCTTCTGCAGTCCGATCTGGTCCCGCTGCTGGGTGGCAAGGTCCCGCTGCGCCTCAATCTCTGCATTGGCATCCTCCAGTTCCTTTGTCCTGATTTTCACTAATTGCTCGAGCTTCTGCTTCTGCTGTTCAATGCTGCGAAGCCTTACTTTGTAGAAGAGATATGCCGCAAAAACGATCAGCAAGACCACGGTGATCCTGAAAATCCAGGTGTCGTACCAGGCCTTCCGGATGGTAAACTGGTATTTCTGCGCATATCCCCATATATTGTTCTTACCCTTGGCACGGTAAATGAATTCATAGGTTCCCGGCATCAGGTTGGAGTAATAGGCTTTGTATTCCTTTCCCTTGTTGTACGAGGAATAGTCATTCTCCAGTCCCCTGAGGTAAAATTCATATTCAACGGACTGTTCATCGGTAAAGGACAGGGCCGAAATCTCGAATACGATATTATTCTGGTTGTGCCTGAAAACGTGGCCCTGCGCCTGGTTGATCTCTTTCCCGTTGAGGTAAATCTTTTCAATATAACAAAGCGGAGTGTAGGTTCTTCCAGAAGCCGCGCGCAGGTTGAAATTCGAAATTCCGTGATAGGTCCCGATCCACAGCAGACCCTTGGCATCGACATGCAGTCCTTCCACCGTAATCTCATCCCCGGCCAGTCCGTCTTTGGAATCGAGCGAAAATTCCTCGGAATTTGTATTCTTGTTGAAGTAGGTTACCCCGGCATTGGTTCCCAGCCACAGGTAATTCCTGTTCTTTGCCGGACAGATGGATTTGACCACCACATTGGACCGCGTGGTAAAATTCACAGGGGTGTACTCTCCTTTTTCATAGTATCCCAGTCCGCAATCCGAACCTACCCAAAGCTTGTTCTCATCATAGACCAGGGTCCATACCGAACAATCGAGGTCCTTCAGCAGCCTGAACTGCCCGTTCTCAAACACCACGATGCCTGCGTTGTTGCCTCCGTATATTTTGCCGTTCACTTCAACCAGGTGGTAGATGGACGAGGTGGCCGCATTCTGTATCAGCTCGGGCTCCGAGAAGAAGTCCTTCAGGTAGTACACTTTCCCGCTCAGGCCGGTGAGCAGGAATATTTCGCCTTTCGAACTGATAAAAATGTTTTCGAGGTTTTCAAGCTGCTTGGTAAATCGTCTTTCCCTGATGAAACCCAGGGTATTTCCGTTGAGCACAAACATGCCCCTGGAATTGGCCACGAGCACCTCTCCTTCAGGCAACAGGCCTGCAATGCATCTTTCATTTTTCAGGGCAACCTCGGAATTGAAATTCACCAAATCGTTGCCAAAATAAAACAACCCATTATTGGAGGCTACCCATATCCTGCCTTTCCTGTCTTCCAGAATGGAATAGATGTAACTGTTCAGGGTATTCGGAAAGAAATTCCTTAGTCCTTTCTTGTTGGTTATCCTTTGCAATCCTCCACTGAAGCCGATCCAGAGATTGTCCTCGGCATCCTCCAGAATAGACAGGATGGTGTTGTTTTTCAACCCGATCTCCTTTTCGTATACAATGGCTTTCTGGTCGGTTGATATCACCTGGAAGAGCTGCAGGTCGGAAATGAGCCACACCGACCCGTATTTGCCCTGTTTGAAGTTTTTGATGATCACATTGGATATTCCTAGATTACGGTTCAGTTTTCTTGAAGTGGATTTAAAATCCCCGTGAATGAAATCCCTGAACCCGCAAATGGATATACCTTCCTTGGTGGAAAGCCATATACTGTCATTGTTATCGAGAAAAATGCTGTAGCACTCCTCGCCGGAAACCTTCTTCAGGCCTTTATTGGTTGATGAATAATAAAAAACCCCATCGAGGGTAGCGAAGAACTTGCCATTGCCCTTCCTGTCGCTTTCCATCCCGATGATCTTGCCAGAGAGTTCCGGGTATGACTGCGAGAAATCGATTTGTTTGCCAGTATGATCGAGAACGCATACGCCATTATCGCCATAGAACCATTTATTGTTCTTGCTGTCGATGCAGATGCCCGAGAATGCCTTGTCGGTAAACCGGTTCCGGGTGATGGTATCGTTCTGGTATTCCGAAATGCCCTTGGAGGTTGCAAAAAATATTACTCCCGAGCTATCCTGGGCAATGTCCATCACCGAGCTGTTGTTCATTCCATTCCGGCTGTCGTATACCTTCATTTCCCTTCCGTTGTATCGCACAACGCCGGCATTGGTGCCGAACCACATATAGCCTTTCTCGTCCTGGTATATGCTGAACACATCTTCCTGGGGAAGACCGTCCTCTGTTCCGTAGAGAACATAAGGCAGCTGACCCGTCTGGAAACTTCCGTAATAACTGCTGATGAATTCATCGGGGGTCTGAAGGGTTTTTCCCTGCATGGCTTTGGTGAGGATCATCAGCAGACCATCCTTCTT
>JAKAMP010000261.1 GCA_021812865.1 Bacteroidota bacterium
TAGCGTATCATATCTGCAAGCATTTCTACGGAAATTTACAAAATCCTTGCAGTTTATTCATCAAAGTATTCTGTATATTATTAACTATCAATTGTTTATAACTTAATCACCAAACCCTAATTCATGTTTTCGCTGTTCAGAATGTACCTGCCATTATAAAGCTGAACCTCCAGAACCGGGTTCCAGGAACTAGAGACCGTTTCTATGTGAACTGGAAAAAGGTAGCTCTTCAGAAAATCTGTCCTACTAGCAGACATGAATGGATAAAAGTGATTACAGACTCAATGATAATGAAATTATCAGAACTTTTGGCGTTGGCCCTTGGCCTTCAGTTTGATTTTTCATGGCCCAACTTTTTGATGAGAGTCATGACCTGAGAAACTATGCGGCAATATGGAGATTCACCTCTAAGGTTGGATTTCTAAACCCAATCAATGGATTAGAAAAATTTCTAATGCATTGGCTTACTCTATGCTAACTTTCCTGGCCAGGAAAATCATATCGGTGGAAAACGAACCGTTGGCTTCGGGGTATTGCTGGCGATGAAGATCGATAAGCGTGAAGTGATGTTTTTCCAGAGACTCCAATAGAAATGCCGCACTGTGATAATGGATAAAAACCTTATTCTCTTCGCTGAAACTGGTGGTTTCGTACCCCGAACGGGATGGATCTCCTTCCATGGCGCTGAAATAAATCACGCCGCGGGGATTGAGAAGACCGTACATATCGCCGATAAGCCTGTCGCACGCCTCCTCATTGAGATAGGGCATGCCAAAACCACAGAAAATGCCATCGAAGGTCTGATCAATGGAGGAGATATTCCTGCAATCCATCACAGCGAAGGATGCTGATGGATTATTCATGGCCGCAAGCTCAATCATACACGGAGCAAGGTCAATTCCCATCATATGGTAATGAGGGTGTTCCGACAGGACATACCGTGTAATGTTCCCCGGGCCGCAGGCAATGTCGAGAACAGAAGCATTGTCCTTCTCCAGCAGGAAACAGAAACCGTCATAACCATCATTGTAAAGGTCAAGGTTCATGAACTTGTCCTGGTACTGCCGGGCAGATTTGTTATACGTATCGAGGGTTATGGCATATTTATCCATAGAAATAAAGAGGATTTGGACCGGCAACTACAAAGGAAAGGGAGAACAATATATGACCAGAAAACTATGCAAAAACCATTGCCGACAGGAATGAACCCCGAACACCCAGCTCATGGCACCGTTGGCTTTATCAGCAAATCATTTTTTTTCTTCAGTGCCTGCAATATTATTGAGCATGCGGATTCGGGTTTCCACCTGGTGGAGAATTATACGGTCGTAATCGTTGGGGCTATCGCCATACTTGTTCACCAGGACGAACAGCTCTATCGAAAGAAAGAAAAGGAAGAGCAGTGACCATACAAACAGGGCAATGCCCGAAGACAACAACACAGAGAAAAGGATTTTCAGTTCATCGAGAAAGCCCACCTTAGACTGGAGCTGATTCTCAAGCAGCTGCCGGATATTGAGCTTTTCGTTTTCCATCGCATTTTTCTGGTCCCTCAGGGTTTTCAGTTGCTGGTCTGCCCGAAGGATCAGTTCGGCTTTCGGGTTGGGAACGGACTGGTTGGTCACTATCTGGTCTACGGCGATCATTTTGCCAGTAACCGTATCTTTCTGGTACTTCACCACCGATGAGGGCGAAATAATCATGGGCTTCTTCCCTACTTCTTCGATAAGCGCAGATCGTTCTTTTTCCTTTACAGCAATGGCGTTGTCAATCTGTTCAATCTGCTGACTTAGCTCCTGCGTTTTCACGGGCAGTATTTCATTCACTGAGAGTTGCACATTCTGTATCTTGTTCTTCTCGATGTCTTCTTTGAAGATCACCTGGTCGAGAATAAGCGATCCGATGATGGCCATAATGATACCGATAGCCACCCGGAATCCGAAAGCCCAGTGATTTTTCCCAACAGTAAGGATAATTTGCCGTTCAATCTGCACCACCAGGATAATCATCATGAGGCTCCCAAGGGATGCGATAAGATAGCTCCCGTGCAGGTAGCGGCGCGTGAAGGCGAAACCAATGAAGCCCCAAAGGGCCGACACGATGAGCATAGCCGATAGGTACCGTTTCACCGTTTTGGCACTTGCTTCGCTTGAATTCTTCACAATGTCGTAATTATAACCGGTAAGAAAGCATCCGGATTTCAACCATAAGTCTCTCATATCTGTCAGATTTTACGGTTGAGCACATTCGAATAGGTAAGAGCGGCCATTCCGCGCATGAATCCCCTTTGGTAGGAAAGAAGAATCCTGCGCGTCATTCCGCTGGAGGATCCCATATCCTGTTTCACCGCCTCAAGCTTGGCCATATGCTCATTCACCATTTCTTTTTTCGATCTGAGTTCATCTACCAGGTCGATGAGCCCTCCCCTGCTCCTGGAAGCGATATGAAAATCGAGCTCCCTGAGCATGTCTTCATAATAAGTGCTTACCTGCTGGATGAGAATTCCCAGATCGAGCAGGATCAGTTCGACGTTATCGTTCTTATAGCTCTCATCGGGGCTGGTAAGGGCATCATTATATCCTTTCGACTCATAATCGAATTGCAGAAAAGCGTAAACAGCTTCTATTCCTTTGGATTCGCCATTTGCGCGAAAGACCGCCTGCTGGTTGCCATGGTTCACAATATCAGCAGCCGGATTTGCGGAAAGCCCATTGCGGCCCGTTCCGTTATCTGATCCGGCAATAGCCTGTGGCTTGTTTTTCCTGTTGAATTGAAAAAATCCCATATACCAAATACTTATAGGTTATTGTTATGGAGGTTCTCTTTCTTAATCTATTCCCGCTCGGAACATTAGGACCATACAGAAAAAAATTTCTTTACGGGGACAGATATGAAAAGATACAACTGTATATGCCAACAAAATAAGCAATTTTTCATGAGTATCAATCGGCTATGGCATACAAAGCTTATGGCATCAAATTAATTTTCGTCGTCACCAGGTTCATTATGTTTTCTGAAGAATTTCCCGTAGAGAAGCAGGTACACGCCCTGACAGGCAGCGCCGAGAATGAAAGGAGCTACCAGTTGCCCCGTGTTGAAAAGGAATCCTGCGATGGTTGGACCGAAAGACTGGGGCAGTTGCATGGAAAGGGCATTCAGGCTGGTTGCCAGGCCACGACGTTGATCGCGCACTAATCCCACGGTTAAAGCCTGCCGTGCACCGACTGAACCCCGGTTCAATGCCGAACGAAGGAGATAAGCCAGAGAAGCGAGCCAGAAGAACGGGATAAAAGGGAGCAATACCAGCAGGATAAGGCCGAGGAACCGCGCCCTGACAACAATTTTCACGATGCCTGTTTTCTGGCTGAGCTTACCGGTGATCAGGGAAGAAATGCCTGTAATGAAGAAAGTCAGGGCCATCATGGGCGCAATCGAAGCGGGTCCAACGCCAAATTTGATGGCGAACCAGTAGGAAATAAGGGGGCCGGTAAAACCCACAGCCAACCCATTGAAAGAATTGAGAAAAACAAGTCCGGCAAGCATCTTATTTTCCTCCTTTCTCATCCTTGTATCCTCCTCGGTAACAGGAACAGCTCTCTGCCGCAGGCGATGGTAATAGTTTTCTTTGGCATGATAGATCAGCCAGAGGTTGACAAGGGTGGCTGCAGCAACGACAATAAAGAGAGGACGGTAAGCGCCGGGGGCTATAGCTAAAACATTTTGGGCAGAACCGGACCAGTGGCTGAGTAATTCAGGGAACATGGCCAGCAGGGCGCCAAGGCCCATCCCAAAAAAGCCATAAGCAGTGTTCATGCTGTATACGGTTCCTCTCCGGGAAGGGACGACCTCTTCGGCGAGCCATGCCTGTTCAACGGGAGAAAAAGGACCTGCGGCTCCGTTTGCACCCCTGCCAAAACCGGCCATGATTATGGCTGCAGAAAGGATAACAGGCTGAGCGGTAAAAAAGGCGGCAAGGCTGCAAACCAGTATAATAAATTCGTATACCAAAAGAAAAGGCCTCCGTCGCAACCTGTCGCTGGCAATGCCAACGCCAAGGCTTATCATAGCGCCAAACAATCCCGCGGCAGTGAGGATCATCCCTATGCGCAAACCATTCCATCCCAGGGCATGCATGTACAAGGTCATGTCGACCACCAATGCCCCCTGCCCAAGACTTCTGACTGACCTTGCAAGAATCAGAGTCCGTGTGGTGGGATGCAGATTATTCAATTTGAGCCAATCCATAAAAAAGCATCAGAAAAAATTATCGCTGATAACCCTGTCCCTCAGATTGTTTTGCAATTTCAGCCAACTTTCATGCAACAAACATGCCTGAATCCAAATTTAAAACAAGAAAAGAAAAAGGACTCTTCACCATGATTGTATATAAAAAGACAACAATACAGATGTTAAAAATGAGTAAATGGGTAGACAAATACTATGATGAATAGGATTCGCCTATTTTATTCAAACAGGCGCTAATGTAATTTTCAGGAAAAATGAAGAATATCTACTCAATATTTTGACTTAGAGGCGGCGTACCTCCTACTGCAGGAATTGCATTTCTTCCGAAAACAATTTAATCAAGGCAGGTATAACACAGGAAGCATCACTCTTTCACTGGAGCGTTTGTATTTTATTAGGATCATATAAATATTACCCTCTCTACAAAAATTAATATGCTGCGAAGAAAATTCTTCACCATGAATATACAAGACGAACAGGAATACCCCCTATCAATTCATATGGTACACAGCAATGTAATGTCCGCTGTTCAGGATGAACTGAAGGAAGCCTGCCGCATAAAGATTATTACCTATGATGAGGAGTTTATTTACTCCTGAATAGGCATCCAGTCCCATATTGGACCAACTGCTGCCATTCCATTTGGCAATATAGAATTTATTGCTGCTGTTATAAAATGAGCCTCCCGCATAAAGGTTTCCCTTTGCATCGGTACAGATGGAGCGCACCATATCATTGCCTCCCAGGCTGAGGTCGGTCCACGCAGTTCCATTCAGTTTCACCACATAGCCGTCAGTAAAATCAAACCCACCGCCAGCATACATGGTTCCTTTGGCATCGAAACAG
>JAKAMP010000262.1 GCA_021812865.1 Bacteroidota bacterium
CAATAATCACGCCATAAACGGCTGCCTGGTTGAGTTCTTCAATCTCTGCCATTCCCCTGATTCCTCCACTGGCAATGAAATTCATGGCCGGGAATTTGGCCGTAAGGCTTCGATAAAGGGCAACAGACGACCCTGTAAGCATTCCATCTTTACTGATATCGGTGCAAAGCACATATTTCACTCCTGCTGATTCATACTCCTCGAGGAACTGATCCAGTCCTCTGGAAGAAAGTTCGGTCCATCCATTTACAGCGATATTGCCATTCAGCATATCCGCCCCCAGAATGATTTTATCAGAACCATATAACTTCAGCCAGCGATTGAACCTGTCGGGATGCTGAATAGCAACACTACCCACCGTCACCTGGTCGGCCCCTGATTCAAAAACCGCCGCAATATCGGCATCATTCACTACTCCTCCACCAAAATCCACCTGCAGCCCGGACGATGATTTAACCATTTCGAGGGTCTTCAGGTTAACCAGCTTGCGGAGTTTGGCGCCCTCGAGGTCGACCATATGAATTCGCCTGATGCCATGATCCCGGAATGAACGGGCAAGCTCGGCCGGATCGTGATGATATACCGTCATTTGCAGGTAATCCCCCTTGACCAGCCGTACGCACTTGCCTTCATATATGTCCATTGCCGGGATAATCTCAATCATAGCTTCAAAAAGTTCCGTAACACAACAGAGCCTGCAGCGCCGCTTTTTTCAGGATGGAACTGCACAGCAAAAAAATTATCTTTCTGCAAGGCTGCCGAGAAAGGTTCAAAATAATCGGTAACTGCAGTGGTGTGACTGCCCATTGCAGCATAATAACTATGAACAAAATACATGTAGCGACCTTCCAGCGTGGTATCGAACAATGGTCCCTTCAAGGCGCCAATGGTATTCCAGCCCATATGAGGGATTTTTGCCTGAAGTGGATGGTTATGAGGATTCCTGAAGCGCCAGACCTTCTCCGGAAAAATTCCCAGACATTCTGTATCTCCTTCTTCGGAGTAACTGCACATCAGCTGTAACCCCAGACAAATTCCCAGTACGGGCTGGGTGAGTTCAGTAATCACCTGGTCGAGCCTGTTTTCACGCAGAAACTTCATGGTAGTACTTGCCTCACCAACCCCTGGAAAGATCACCTTTTCAGCCTTTCTGATGGTGTGATGGTCGGAAGTGATTTCCGCATAGACCCCCAGTCGGCGTAAGGCAAAATCAACCGATTGAATATTCCCTGCATTGTATTTGATGATCACCACGTTCATGGAAAGTTTTTTAGAGTGTTCCCTTGGTTGAAGGCAGTGTATTGCTGAAGGGATCGCGCCTCACCGCCATTCTGATACTCCTGGCAAGAGCCTTGAAAACAGCCTCTGCTTTATGATGTTCATTTCCCCCCTCAGCGGTAATATTGAGGTTACACCGGCAACTGTCAGAAAAGGATTTAAAGAAATGATAAAACATTTCTGTCGGGAAATCCCCGATCTTTTCGCGTTTGAACTGCACGTTCCATACCAGCCAGGGACGGCCGCCAAAATCAACGAGCACAGTTGCAGAAGAATCATCCATAGGGAGGGAGAAACCATACCTTTCCATGGCACGCTTGGATCCTATGGCAGCATTGACAGCCTCTCCCAGGGCAAGCCCTACATCTTCTATGGTATGGTGCTCGTCTACCTGCAGGTCGCCTTTCGCCCGGATCAGCATATCCATGCCTGAGTGCCTGGCCAGTTGCGACAGCATATGGTCGAAAAATCCCAATCCGGTACTTATCTCATAATTGCCGGTTCCGTCCAGGTTAAGTTCAACAGTAATGTCTGTTTCAGCTGTTTTTCTGGTTATGGTAGCTTTTCTTTCAGGCAGCAGAATTGTGTTCGCGATTTCCTCCCATGAAGAAACCACCTGTTTGCACACCCGCTGAAGATCATTGGTACGGATTTCGTCTTTCAGATTTTCCAATCCGATCAGTATTGCGTTTGCCCCGATATTTGCGGCGAGCCTGGCATCGGTAATTCTGTCTCCAATAACCCATGATGCAGCCAAATCATAGTCACCGTTCAAATACTTCGTTAGTAAGCCTGTGCCTGGTTTTCTCGTTGGAAGGTTCTCCTCCGGAAATGACCTGTCAATAAGAATTTCATTAAAACTGATTCCTTCATTGAGAAAGGCCTGGAGCAGTTTTCCCTGTACCTTTTTAAAATTTTCCTCCGGATAGGAAGGAGTACCCAGACCATCCTGGTTAGAAACCATCACCAACTCATATTCGCTATGTTGTCTGATCCTGAATAGGGCCCTGAAAACGCCCGGCAGGAATTCCATTTGTTCCAGTGTGTCCACCTGAAAAGTGATGGTGGGCTCCACGATAAGGGTTCCATCCCGGTCGATAAACAAAGCTTTTTTCATCCGTATTAAATTAAATTTTCAAAGTGCGGATAACTTGCCCCGCTTCTGCGAGGGAACCTCCGTGCTGTGAATATTTATCATTTGTGTTTGTATTTTGAAAACATAGGTATTTCATAGGCTATTCGGCTTCAGCATATTCTTTAAGAGCATGGAGAAGGGCTTCATTTTCCTGGGGTTTACCCACGGTAATACGCAGGCAGCCTTCGCAGGAAGGAACGGAGGATCGGTCCCTCACAATAATCCCTATGTCCATAAGATAATGAAACACTTTCCTGGCATCGCGAAACCTGACAAGCAGGAAGTTGGCATCGGACGGAAATATTTTTTCCACCATAGGAAATGCAGGGAGTTGATTCAGCAGAAACTCCCGTCCGGCCAGTATCTCCCTGATCCATTTTTCTTTCCTGTCCCTATCAGGCAACACATTCAGGGCCATCTGCTGGGTGAGAACATTTACATTATACGGATATTTTACCCGGTTCATCCATGAAATAATTTCTTCATGGGCGAATGCCATTCCAAGGCGGATACCTGCCAAACCCCATGCTTTTGAGAGGGTTTGCAGGATCACCAGCCGGGGGTACCGTTCCAAAGCATCCAGAAACCCCGGATTGCTGGAGAAGTCGATATATGCTTCATCGATGACCACTATACCGGGGAAATGATCCAGTATCTGCAATATAGATTCCCTGGGGAAGGAATTGGAGGTGGGGTTATTGGGCGAACAAATAAAAACCACCCTTGATGCAGGCCCTGCCATGCCGAGTAGCTCTTGGGCATCGGGAAGGAAGCCTTGTCCTAAGGGGACAGCTGTGTACTTCACATTATTGATGGCGGCACACACCTGGTACATACCGTAGGTAGGAGAATAGGAGAGTACCTCATCCTTGCCAGGCTCACAGAAAATCCGTATAATCAGGTCAATGGCCTCGTCGCTTCCGTTACCTGTAAAAATCTTCGTGGGCGCTATTCCTTTAACAGAGGCTATTTCCTCTTTCAGAGAATGTGCGAGGGGATCGGGGTAGCGGTTGTAAGGTGAATTGAAAGGATTTTCATTAGCATCGAGATACACAGATGCCTGCCCGGAGAATTCATCCCTTGCTGAGGAGTAAGGATGCAATTCCCGGATGCAGGTTCGGATGAGTTGTTCAAACATCGGTACTATTTTTCATTTATGGAATCGAGCCTAAGTTTTACAGCTCTTTTGTGTCCTTCAAGATCTTCAATGGCCGCCATTTCCATAACTGCATGACCAATATTAAATAGTCCGTATTCCGAAATTTCCTGGAAAGTAACTTTCTTCAGGAAGCTGTCGAGGTTCACGCCTCCATAAATACGGGCATAGCCATTGGTCGGAAGGGTGTGATTGGTGCCAGATGCATAATCGCCGGCGCTTTCGGGAGAATAGTTACCTATGAATACGGAGCCCGCATTGGTTACGAGGTTTGCAAACTGGGCAGCATCTTTGATGGCCAGGATCAGATGTTCCGGTGCATATTCGTTGATCATATCGACGGCTTCAGTAACAGAATTTACTATTATGATCTTGCTGTTTTGGAGCGACTTTTCTGCAATTTCCTTGCGGGGCAGGCTGTTGAGCTGAATCTGCAACTGGTCAAGTATGGGCTGCACCACTTCTTCTTTTGTGGTTATAAGCATTACCTGGCTGTCGGTACCGTGTTCAGCCTGAGACAACAGGTCAGAGGCCACAAATGCGGGAACGCAGGTTTCGTCAGCCACCACAGCCACTTCGCTGGGACCAGCAGGCATGTCAATGGCAATACCTTCCCTACTTACCAGTTGCTTGGCAGTGGTTACATACTGGTTACCTGGTCCGAAAATCTTGTATACTGCAGGAACAGTCTCCGTTCCATAGGCCATGGCTGCGATGGCCTGTACGCCGCCGATCTTGAATACCTTGTCCAGACCAATGATTTTCGCCGAGTATAAAATTGCAGGATGCACTTTCCCGTCTATGTTAGGGGGTGTGCAGACAACGATCCGTTCACAACCGACAATTACTGCAGGAATACCGAGCATCAGAAGGGTTGAGAATAAGGGGGCGGTGCCTCCGGGGATATACAAACCCACCTTCTGAATAGGAACGGATTTCTGCCAGCATTTCACTCCCGGAGAAGTCTCAATGGGCTTTTCATGCACTATCTGGTTACGGTGAAACCTTTCAATATTTTTGATTGCAGTAACGATTGACTTTTTTGCTTGTTCGCCGAGCAGTTTCTCCGCTTCATCAAATTCTTCTTTGGTAACCCTGCAATCTTCAAGAAAAACCTTATCAAATTCAAGCGAAAAATCACGAACGGCAGCATTGCCTCGTGTTTTAACCTGTTCAAGGATATTGAATACCTTGTTTTCCATTTTGAAGGAATTGAAACGCGGGCGGGTGAGCAAAGGCTTCCAATCCTTTTTCTCGGGTCGGCTGATAACCTCAATAATTGATTTTTCCATAACCGTGAATTTTAGTTGGTTTACATGATCATTTTTTCGATAGGTATCACAAGGATGCCTTGTGCCCCGCATTCTTTCAATTTGCCGATCACCTCCCAGAAATCGTCTTCGTTAACCACAGAATGCAGAGAACTCCAGCCTTCCAACGCGAGAGGCATGATGGTAGGGCTTTTCATGCCTGGAATATATTGTTTGATTTTTTCAATACTGTGATTGGGTGCATT
>JAKAMP010000263.1 GCA_021812865.1 Bacteroidota bacterium
AATTCCCCTGAAGGAGAAAATACTCAGCGACATTGAACAGGTGGACTTCTTCAGGAACGGGAAGTTACAATACCTTTTCAACACGGAAAGTGCTATTTACCTGGTTGATCGCCGGGGCAAATTTACTGGCAACTTTCCTGTGAAAATTAAGGCAAAAGCCACAAACGGGATGGTGGTGGCCGATTATGAAGGGAAACGGGATTACCGGTATATCTTGGCAGTGAACGGGAACCGTCTGATTGCGCTCGACCGTACCGGAACCTTGCTGAAAGGATGGAAGGCTGAAAATACGGATGGTCCAGTTACGCAGCCTGTTCAATACTTCCGGATCGGGGAAAAGGATTACCTCGTGGCAACTGACAACCGGAAGCTTTACCTCATGAATAGGAAGGGAGAGAACCTGTTGAAAGGAGGACTTGAAGTTCATCCTTCTCATAACCCGGTATTTGTACAGCAAAACGAGGACAACTATCGGTTTGTATTCACCGACAGCACCGGTACCTTGTACTTTTTGAGGCCAGATGGCACATACGAGCAGAAATCACTCAAGCCATTCACCCCGGCGCATTACTTCGAACTTCAGGACATTGACGGGGATGGCAGATCAGACTATATTTTCGTGGACGGACGTACCCTCAGCGTTTTCAGGAGCGATGGTTCGGCATGGTTCAATTACAGTTTTGCAGGAAAAATTACGAATCCGCCAGTATTTTGCGCAATAAGCAATTCCGACAGAGAAATTGGGGTATATGCAAACAGCGAAAAGAAAGCCTACCTTATCAACAGCGCTGGAAGCATCCATCCCGGGTTCCCGGTTGCAGGAACCAGCCCCTTCACTGCAGGAAACACCGGTGAGGGTAACACATATAACCTCCTAATTGGAGGAAAGGAAAACTTTTTGTGTAACTTTATCGTACAATATATGATGACCAAATAAAAAAAACCATGATCAGGAGAACGCCGGTTATTTTAGCTGTTGCATTTGTCTTTATGACCTCTGCCTGCATAAAGGACGAGTTGAACATGGATAAATTCTCAAGGCGGGTTGAACTCACTCCGGGGCTTGCTATTCCTGTGGGATATGGGAACCTTACCGTTAAGGACCTGATAAATAAATTCGACACCACCGGAAGTGTTAAGACAGCAAGCGATAGTCTTCTATACCTTACCTATTCCACTGATTTTCTTTCATTCCCTGCCTCTACTGTTTTTACCCTTCCGAACCAGCTATATAACCAGTTTTTCATAAAAGCAGATTACAGCGTGCCTATTGTCGATAGCGTTGTGTTGACGAAAACCCAGGATTATGCCTTCTCTCTCGGAAAGAATGAGGAAATTGACAGTATGGTTGTCAAATCAGGGAAAATTGTCTACACCTTCCGTTCTACCTTCCGTAATACTGCAGCGCTTGTTATTCAGTCGGATTACATCCAAAAGAACGGTCACCCGTATTCCCAGCGCTTCAATATTGGGAATACAACAGGAAATTATCAGGCAACCCTGGAATACGATATATCGGGTTACACCGTACATTTCAAGCGCAGCAGCGATAGTTCATACATTCCTATCGATTTTAAACTAACCCTGTTTCAATCGGCCTTTCCTGTAAGGGCAAGCGACTCGGTGAACGTTAGCCTGGTTTTTTCAAATCTCAATTACCAAATTGTTTATGGGAACGTGGGATACAAGAATTTCGTCAATGAAACCAGCAGCATTACCATGAGTCTTTTTAACACGGGTATCAAAGGAAATATTAGTTTTGCTAATCCAGAGTTCAACATCAGGGTGAACAACTCCTTTGGCATTCCAGTGAAGATCAACCTGACCAACGTCAGTGCCTATTCTGAAAAGAACAATATCACCACTCCAATCACCTTTCCGCCGGATGAGAACCCGGTTGCGATACTTTATCCTAACATTTCTCAAATCGGCCAGAGCAAGGAAACGAATATCACTTTCAACAACATTACCCCTACCATGTCTGACGTGATCAATACGGATCCCTCACGGATTGACTTCACAGTAAGCGGGTATTCCGATACCACGGTACACCAGGCGCAATTCATAACCGATACCAGCAACTTCAAGGCAACCCTGGAAGTTAATCTGCCCTTGTGGTTCAGAGCAGGAGATTTTGCTTTTGAGGATACGGTGGCATTTGATCTGCAAAACCTTATCGGCATCAAAAATTTTACACCCGAAATGATCAAAGATGTGTTTATCAGGCTGGTGGTAGACAACGGCATGCCGCTGGATGTGAAAATGCAGGTTTATTTTGCTGATTCCAATTACCATGTGCTCGACTCAATGTTCACCGACAACGCACCGCAGGTGGCTTCAGGAGTTCTGAATGCTGATTTCCGCGTGGTACAGAAAACACAGAAAGTGAATGATGTGGAAATTGACAATGCCAAAATAACGCGCATAAAAGATACCAAATGGGCATTTGTGAAAGCCGCGATCACCACCACCCAATATGCCCAAAATCCCACCTTGAAAGTGAAATTTTACTCGGATTATTCCCTGCACTTTGAATTGTACCTGAAAGCCGCTGTAAAAATAACCGACAACAACTTCTAAACTGCCTGGTTATGCATTTAAAAACATTCATTTCACCCCGGGTCATCGCCAATGTTTTGCTTGTTGTGTTGATCTTATCTGCAGCCAATGTGCATAGTCAGCCGGGAAATATTCTTTATTTCATGAAAGGCGTACCTCAATCAAACCTCTTGAATCCTGCCTTTCAGCCGCAATGTAATTTCTATTTCGGTATTCCGGGTGTATCGCCCTTTATGTTGAATGTACAAAGCAACCCTGTAAGGCCGCATGATATCCTGTTTTACAATGCCTCGATCGATTCGGTAATCACCTTCCTGCATCCGCTGGCCGATAAAGATAAATTCCTGTCCATTTTTAGTAACCACAACTATGTTGCCACGGACCTCAGCACAAGCCTGTTTTCCCTTGGTTTCAGGATAAAAGAAATGTACTTTACCCTTGGGATATCCGAAAAAGCTTTTGTGCGCGTGGGTTACCCGAAAGACCTATTTAGGATACCGATTTATTTTGCACTCGATAAAAATATGAATCCTACCAATCTCTCCCTTAGCGGTCTGGGGATCAATGCCAGCGCTTATTCTGAAATTTCAGTAGGGGTGTCGAAGAAGTTTACGGATGAACTCACTGTGGGGGTACGCGGGAAACTCCTTCTTGGCCAGGCCAATATCAACATGCGCAAGACCGATATCAATATCAATACTTCACTCACCCAGTGGGACCTAGTATCGAAATTCGAACTGGATGCAAGCATCCCTTTCCTGCAAACCATGAAGGATGAAACGGGCAAGACCAGGCTCGATACCTTTAATTTCATTCAACCTACTTCAAAACAGGCCCTGGATGCGGCATTATGGAAAACCAATCTCGGCATGGCCCTCGATCTTGGAGTTGAATACAAACCACTGTCCTGGCTTACCGTTTCGGCAAGTCTTGTAGATTTCGGCGCCATCAAATGGAAACACAATGTTAACAGCCTTACCCAGGACACCAGCTATACCTTTCACGGAATTGATGTTACGGGTGTTTTTACGGGTGCGGACACTGGGAAAATCGGGAATAAAATACTCGATACCATTAAAAATGTATTCAAGGCGTATAATAATCCCAACACGGCCTACAGAACTATCCTGCCTTCAAAGGTTTACCTCGGGGCAACCTTCAATTTGGGCGAAAAAGTATCGTTTGGCCTGTTATCCATGACCGAGATCTTCCAGGGAAAAGTCAGGGAATCTGTGTCCGTGTCGGCTAACCTTATGCCCATAAAGATGTTTTCAACTTCTTTCAGCTATTCCCTGCTGCAAAACAAGTATCATGATGTGGGCTTTGGCCTGAGCCTGAAAACAGGTCCCTGGAATATGTATTACCTGTTTGACTATTTGCCCACCACCTTTGACAAGTACAAGGCAAAAAACTCAAATATCAGGTTTCCCTTACCTGTTTACTCCAATGCTTTCAGCATGAAATTAGGATTCAACGTGGTGTTTGGATGCAATCGCAAGAAAAAACAACTGCGAGACGTGCCGCTTATTCAATGAGCGCCTGCATAACATCATATTTCTGATTTTTTGTATCTTTGCTCCATGATTATTTTATCCATTACCGGTTTTTTCAGGATGATGTTATATATCCTGGTGATCTACATGCTGGTGCGGTTCTTTACCCGTCTGCTTTTGCCTGTGGTCATGGAAGATTATGTAAAAACCGAGAAACGCAGGATTGATCGTGAACGCGAGGCCTATTACAAAGCTGAAAAGAAGAAAGAGGGGAAAATCAGCATTGACCCGGGTTCCAGCAGAAGGGGGAAAAGGAAAGGTATGGAGGGGGAATACGTTGATTATGAGGAAGTGAAATAAAATTTACTTGCGTATCAGCCGTGTTCCATAATGCCGATCAGCCGGTTTTCATCTGCAATTTCAATTATTTTTCCATTGATTTTAAGAATGCCGTCTTTCCGGAATTCGGACATGATGCGGATAACATTTTCCGTGGTCATTTCGATGAATTCGGCAATCTCCTTGCGTGAAAGGGGCAACTCGAAAGAATTGTTCCTGTATATTGACTGGCTGAAATACAACAACACGTAAGCAATCCTGCCCCGTAAGTTTTTCTTGCTTATATCGAAGGTCGTTTGGATGATATCATCGGTTATGCGATTCATTTTCTCGAGGATATCCAGGGCAAATGCCCCATTTTTCATGATCAGCGACTTGATAACTGACAGGTTCATATAACAAACGGTGCTGTCTTCAAGGGCAGTAACACTGTATTTATAATAATCGCCTGAAAAAATAGAGAGCAGGTTCACGAAATCGAGAGGCTTGGCGATCTTGATGATCTGGTCTCTGTGCTCATTCTCTCTTTTGTGCAGTTTTACCAGTCCAGTTTTAAGGTACATGAATTCCTTTATCTGTTCTCCTTCCACACAAATCAATGAACCTTTCGGGTAATAAGTTTCCGAACGGGAATCGCATAGAAACTGAAAGTCATCTTCATTAAT
>JAKAMP010000264.1 GCA_021812865.1 Bacteroidota bacterium
ACCCAGCCATTGCTGTACAAGGCTATTGCCACACATCCCAATCCGCGCGACATATACAGCCAGAAGCTTACCGAACAGGGAGTATTCACAGCCGAAGAAACCAAGCTGCTTGATAGGGAATTCGATGATTTTCTGGAATCCAAATTCGCGCTGATCAAAAACATCAAAAGGCTGCACATCAAGCAGTATCTCGAGGAGGACTGGAAAGGATTTATCCATCCGGTTACGGCCGACTTCTTCCAGCCTTTAAAAACAGGCGTACCGGTGAAAAAACTCCTGGAAATTGCCGGAAAGATCAATACCCTGCCCTCCGATTTGCAGTTCTTTAACAAAACCATCAAGTTGGTGGAAGAGAGGGCGAAGATGATCGAAAACGGAAAAGTGGACTGGGCCATGGCCGAACTCCTGGCATATGGATCACTGGTTGCCGAAGGTATGCCGGTAAGGCTCAGCGGGCAGGACAGCGTAAGAGGCACTTTCAGCCACCGGCATGCAGCCCACGTGATCGAGGATACCGACGACAAATACTTCCCTATGAACCAGCTCAGCTCGGAAAAAGCTTCGTTCAAGGTATACAACTCCCATCTTTCCGAATACGGCGTACTCGGGTTCGAATACGGTTATGCTCTTGCCACACCGCACGGTTTGACCATATGGGAAGCCCAGTTTGGCGATTTCCATAACGTGGCCCAGGTCATCATCGATCAGTATATTTCATCGGCCGAAGAGAAATGGGGACTTATGAATGGCATAGTTCTGTACCTGCCGCATGGGTATGAAGGGCAGGGACCGGAACATTCAAGCGCCCGTATCGAACGCTTTCTCACCATGGCGGCCAATAACAATATGCAGATCGCCAACTGCACCACTCCCGCCAACCTGTTTCATATCCTTCGCCGCCAGATGCTCCGGAATTTCAGGGTTCCCCTGGTTATTTTTACCCCCAAGAGCCTGCTGCGGCATCCAAAGTGTATCTCTGCACTGGATGAGCTGCAAAAGGGCTCTTTCAGGGAAGTGATCGACGATGACAATGTGGATGTGGATGAAGTACGCAGGGTGATATTTTGCAGCGGCAAGATCTATTACGACCTGCTGGTAAAGAAGGAAGATTACAATGCCAGGGATATTGCCTTAGTGCGGATTGAACAGTTGCATCCCCTGCCCATGGAACAAATGAAAGCCATCGTAAAAAAATACAAGAATGCCCTTATTTACCTATGGGTTCAGGAAGAACCTGAAAACATGGGCGCATGGAGGTATATCTCCTATAATTTCCGGGATGTGCCCCTCGTCCAGGTTTCACGCCTGGCCAGCGGAAGTCCTGCAGTGGGCCTGCATGAACTTCACAAAATAGGCCAGGATGAAATCATCTCCAAAGTATTCAGGCATTGCGACTGCGAGCTGAAAAATAAATATTGCGGATTGCATTGCGTAAAAGGAATGTCGAGAAAAGAAATTATGAAACAGTTCAATTATATTTATAGGTGAGGGTTTAAGGTTTAAGGTTTAAAGTTTCGGGTTTAAGGTTTGTTGAAGTTTGATTGTTATTTGGATTGCAAAAAATAAGATAGCACAGGTAATAAATTCATCAATATGATCATTGAGATTAAGGTGCCAAGCCCGGGAGAATCGATCACCGAGGCAGAAATGACCAAATGGTTTGTTGCAAATGGCGACTGGGTCGAGAAGGATCAGGAAATCGGGGAGGTTGAGTCGGAAAAGGCCACTCTTCCCCTGGTATCGCCGGAGAGTGGGAAGATCAGCATTACAGTAGCCTCAGGAAAAGTGCAGATTGGCGCCATAGTGGCCACCGTCGACACCTCTGCGGCGGGGGGAAAAGCAAAGAAAGCGGAGACTGTAAAAGCAGCACCCTCAAAATCCGAACAGATAAAAGCGCCAACCCCAGTGGAAAAAACCAGCGTAGCAGAAAAGGCTGTGGCACCCAAGGCTTCTGTTCCGGAAGCAAAAATTGCATCCATGGGGAGTGTGAAAGTGAGCCCGGTGGCACAAAAGATGATGGAGGAGCAGGGACTCTCGGTTGACGATATCATCCAGGGTCTGAAGCGTATTGGCAAAAAGGAGGTAGAAACGGTGATCAACATGCATGCCGAACTGAAAAATCCGGTTTCCAGTGAGGTTTCACGCGAGACAGAAGAGGTACCAATGTCGAACCTCCGGAAAAAACTCAGTCAACGGCTGGTTGCCGTGAAGAATGAGACAGCCATGCTCACCACCTTCAACGAAGCCGATATGTCGAGCGTAATCGAGTGGAGGAAAAAATACCAGGATGCTTTTGTGAAACAGCATGGCATCAAGCTCGGATTCATGTCGTTTTTTGTAAAGGCCGCCAGCGAAGCCCTACAGTTGCATCCCATGGTTAATTCCATGATCAATGGGGACCAGGTGATCAGGCCGCATTACACTGATATCAGCATTGCGGTTCAGGGTGATAAAGGGCTGGTGGTGCCCGTTATCAGGAATGTAGAATCGTTGTCGTTTGCCGCTGTAGAGAAAAAGATCGCCGAACTGGCCGATAAGGCACGCTCGAACCGGCTCAGCATGGAGGAAATGACCGGAGGCACGTTTACCATAACCAATGGCGGGGTATTTGGTTCTCTCATGTCAACGCCCATACTGAATCCGCCACAGAGCGCTATCCTGGGTATGCACAAGATCATGGACAGGCCGGTTGCCGTGGATGGGAAAGTGGAAATCCGCCCGATGATGTACCTTGCTCTTTCCTATGACCACCGGATTGTGGATGGTAAGGACTCCGTCGGCTTCCTTGTTAAGATCAAGGAATTTATTGAACACCCTGAGCTGATGCTGTTCGGAGGCAAAAATCCGGAGAAGGTACTCCTGGGTTTGTGAGGCATCCCTTCAACCAGACCCAGGTCACTTCTTCATCTTTACAGGCCCGTATCATTCCTTACCGGCAAGAAACCGGGCCGTAATGATTATCGCTTTCCCTCCCGACATTCCAGGCAAGCTTATGAACCAGCGGAATCTAAATTCCATTTGTATTCCCAAATGATTCCATTTTTACTGAAATTCACTTATCATTGTGTGATGTTTCAGAAGCAGAATTCCACTCAATAAACAGGAACATGGCCCGCATTACAGAAGATGCCCGTAATATTATCAAATCAAGGCTTTCAATCATACTGGCGGTTTTTTTCTTGTTTTCTATTTTTGAGAGCGCTCAGTCACAGACCAGAAGTTACAAGCGAGGGCTTGCATATGGTTATTTATCACAGAACGATATGCAGGCCTTGTCAGCAGGGCTCAGCTGGTGGTATAACTGGGGAATTCTCCCTGAATCAACGGTAAGTGAGGTATACCAGGGATATGGTTTTGATTTTGTGCCTATGATCTGGGGGGGTACCTTTGATTCGGCCGCATTATGCAGTTATCTGGCCGGTCACCCGGATGTGAAATACATTCTCGGTTTCAATGAGCCCAATTTTCTTGCACAGGCACACCTCACCCCCACACAGGCTGCGGCTCTCTGGCCCAGGATCGAAGCCATTGCCGATAAGTACAACCTGAAAATTGTTGGTCCGGCAGTGAATTATTGCGGCAGCTGCGTTTCGGAAAACGGAGTAACCTATACTGATCCTGTTCAGTACCTTGATGATTTCTTTGCGGCCTGTCCTTCCTGCAGGGTAGATTATATTGCCATTCACTGTTATATGAATACCGTGAGTGCACTGAACTGGTATGTAGGGCTCTTTAAGAAATACAAGAAACCCATCTGGCTTACCGAATTTGCAGGCTGGGAAAGCAACGGAAATATAAACAATGTAAACGACCAGACCGGCTTCATGGTAAGCGCTGTGGACATGCTTGAATCCGACACAGATATTTTCAGGTATGCCTGGTTCATTGGCAGAACCAGTGGCGGCGCCAGCGCTTATCCATACATTGATCTGTTAGGAGCCAATGGCACCCTTACCACATTGGGACAAACCTATGTGAGTATGCCGGTGCATGATACCGCCTCCACTTTGCCAGTTCCAGGAAGAATAGAAGCAGAAAAATACAGCCGGCAAAGTGGCGCCATGATTGAGCTTACTTCGGATTTCAGTGGATTTGCAGATGTTGGATATATCGATCCTGGCGACTGGCTGGATTATAAGATTCATGTGGGATACACAGGTAATTTCGGCATGACATTCAGGATCGCCTCCATCAAAACCTGCAACTTCGATGTGCTGCTTGACGGGAATCTCCTCTTCAATGAATCAGTGGATAATACCGGGGGGTATCAGAACTGGAGCTCGTTCGTTCGAAATACCTACATGGAGGAAGGCGATCATACGCTCAAAATCCTCGCCAAAACGAATGGTTTCAACCTGAATTACATTGAACTCAGCTCTGTGAGCGGAATAATTGATCATCCTGCAGATCAAACGGTGCTGTACCCGAACCCGGGAAACGAACGGTTATATATTGAAACCCCCATTTTGCCTTCAAAAATAGATATTTTGGACGTCACAGGAAAGATCATACAATCGTGGTCCAATACAAGTTCCATTTCCCTGCAGGGAATACCTTCCGGGTGGTATATGGTAAGAGGATGGGACAAGCGCCACAACCTACTTTTCAACAAGCAGTATACGATTCAGAAGTAAGCCTAACAGCTGTGAAATGATCAACCTGCAGATTTCTGCAGTCTCGTCATGCAATAGGTTTCACTTCCGGCAGGGAGAAATAAAAAGTTGCCCCATAATCCACCTTGCTTTCGGCCCATACGCGCCCATTCATGCGGCGAACAATGCGTTGTACAATGGCCAGGCCTACTCCGGTGCCTTCAAATTCTCCTGCAGCGTGAAGCCGTTGAAATACACCAAACAACTTGTTATAATATTTCATATCGAAACCTGCACCGTTATCCCTGACATAATAGACTACCTCCTCCCCTTCTCCGGTATCACAGCCTATTTCTATGATCCGGGATGATTTATGCCCGGTGAATTTTATGGCATTGCCAATCAGGTTTACCCACACCTGCTTCAGCAGGGACGGAT
>JAKAMP010000265.1 GCA_021812865.1 Bacteroidota bacterium
ACCTCAAACTGCTTTATGCCCGCATCGGCAAAACATATTCCCCTAAATCGGGAAAACTTGTCAAGAAGCATTCGGTGACCGATGTGGTAAACCACATCCTGTCATTCCCTGATGAAGCCAGGCTGATCCTGCTTACCCGCCTGCGCCCGGAACAGGGAGACATGGTGGCGATTCTGGCGGGGCTCGAAAAACAAGGATTTCTGCGCGTCAAGATGGAGAATGAGATTGTCCGTATTGATGAAATTCCTGAAGCCGAAAGAAAACGCCTGACGCCGGAAAAAATTCTTATAGTGGTTGACCGGGTGGTCGTAACGCGTAACGAAGACGCCCTGGCCCGGTTCGGCGACAGCGTGCAAACGGCCTTCGAACTTGGCGGGGGCGATTGCTACGTTCTTGATGCGGCTAAACCCGGAAGTACGCCGGAACATTGCTCCGACCGTGACGAAGCCGATGGAAAACGCTTTGAAGACCCCAATGTGGACATGTTCAGCTTTAACAGTCCGGTTGGTGCATGCCCTGTGTGCGAAGGCTATGGCTCGACCATTGGGATCGACGAAAATCTGGTAATTCCGAACAAGGGACTTTCAGTTTACCAGGATGCTGTGGTTTGCTGGAAAGGAGAAAAGATGCAGCGCTGGAAGGAAAAACTGATTTTTGCCGCCGATAAGTATAATTTTCCTGTTCACAAGCCCTATGGCGAACTGACTGAAGAACAAAGGAAAATGCTATGGGAAGGCACAAAAGGATTCAAGGGCATCGATGATTTTTTTGCATACCTCGAGGAGAAAAAATATAAGATTCAGTACCGGGTGATGTTGTCACGCTACCGCGGACGCACTACCTGCCCGGCCTGCAAGGGCAGCCGCCTGAAACCTGAAACTTCCTGGGTTAAGGTTGGGGGCAAATCCATGCAGGAACTCGTTCTCATACCGGTGGATGAACTTCATGCCTTCATCGTCAAAATGAAACTCAGTCAGCATGAAAAGGAAATTGCCGGAAGAATTCTCGTGGAGATCGACAGCCGCTTAGGCTACCTTCTCGATGTGGGGCTTGGTTATCTAACCATGAACAGGGTTTCTTCAACCTTGTCGGGTGGCGAATCCCAGCGCATCAATCTTGCAACTTCTTTGGGAAGCAGCCTGGTGGGTTCCATGTATATTCTCGATGAACCCAGCATAGGCCTCCATACACGCGATACTGCCCGCCTGATTACCGTGTTGAAAAAGCTCAGGGATATTGGGAATACCGTGATCGTGGTTGAACATGATGAGGAAATCATCAGGGCCGCCGATCATATCATCGACATTGGCCCTCTTGCAGGCAGGCTGGGCGGACAAATTATGTATAACGGGAAACTGTCGGGACTGGGCAAAAACAAGGAAAGCCTCACTGCACAGTACTTATCAGGTGAGATGAGCATACCCGTTCCTTCGAGAAGAAGGAAATGGAACAGTTTTCTTGCGCTGAAAGGAGTGAGGGAAAACAATCTCAAAGGGGTTGATACGAGGATTCCGTTGCATGTACTTACCGTAGTTACTGGTGTGAGCGGTTCAGGAAAGTCATCCCTCATCAATGATGTGCTCTATCCGGCAATCATGAAAAGACTGAATGGTTTTTCCGAGCGTGTGGGCCTTCACGACAGCTTGAACGGTGATGTGGATACCATCGCCTCGGTCGAAATGGTGGATCAGAATCCAATCGGCAGATCCTCCCGTTCCAACCCGGTAACCTATATCAAGGCTTACGATGAAATAAGGAAACTGTTTGCCGACCAGCCTTCGGCGGGGCATTTTGGTCTTACTGCCTCCCATTTTTCATTCAATATTGACGGTGGACGATGCGAGGAATGCCTTGGTGAAGGCACCATTCATGTAGAAATGCAATTCATGGCCGATGTTCAGCTGGTTTGCGAAAGCTGCCATGGCAAACGGTTCAAAGATGAGGTGCTGGAAATAACTTACCAGGGACTTAATATTTATGATATCCTGGAATTGACAGTTGAGGATGCCATTGAGTTTTTTAGCAGAACAAAGGGAACCACACAGAGGCGTATCGTAGACAAGCTTCAGACACTTGCCATGGTGGGACTGGGGTATCTCAAGCTGGGACAGTCCTCAAGCACCCTGAGCGGGGGTGAAAGTCAGCGAGTGAAACTGGCGTCCTTTCTGGGTAAAGAAAGCAGCCATGGTCACACGCTTTTCATCTTCGATGAACCCACCACCGGTCTGCATTTTCATGATATTCATAAACTGCTGGAATCGATCAATGCGCTGGTTGATCATGGTCATTCGGCAGTCATGATCGAGCACAATATGGAGGTTATAAAATGCGCCGACTGGATCATTGACCTGGGACCGGAAGGCGGCAAGAACGGGGGGAAAATTGTATTTGAGGGAACCCCCGAGGATCTCATTTCAAACAAAAATTCATATACCGGTCAGTATCTCGCGTCCAAGCTGTAATCATGGCTGCCCATACGGGAGCTTCATTTTTGACCGAATACTCTTTTAAGAATATTGCCTACCGATGTAGAAGCCCAATTTACCGGGTCCTTCCTGATGAGTTTCTCCTGCTCACCTACCTTCAGGAATAATCCGTCCAGGGCTTTAGCCGTGGCGTAGCCCGACAGGTCAGTATTCACGGGCTTCAGTCCTGCCACCTTACCCGGGACAGAAGAGGCAACCTTATTATATGCGCCGGTGAGGTTATTCCAAGCGCTGTTGGCCGATATTCCTGCCACGAGCTTTTTATCGAGCGATTGATTCAGTTTTGGGCTGAATGCCTGGTACAGGGCCTGGTATGTAGTAGACCGCAGGTAATGGGTGGCGGCGAGGGAATCAAAAGCAGTGGACTGGCTTTGCTCGGCCGGGTTGGAGCCTTTCAGAATAGCCCAGGCGTCGCTAAAGCTGAGGTTGGTTATCGCCTGCCTGAAGATGGGGCCTGCTTCGTTTGCGGCATCTTCGGCAGCCCTGTTCATCGAGAGTACGACATTATCAATGAGCTTCTTTACGCCGATGGCCGCAAGCAGCGGCTTGTTGGCATTCTCAGTGATCTCCCTGGCTTCAGGAGGCAGAAGAATCTTAACGGCTGCATCTTTGAAATACCCGTCGGTAAGATGCAATTTTGTTGAAGAACTGTCGGTTCCAACGATAAGGGCAGTTTTCAGGCCCTGGATCACTTCGTCGAGGGTAAGCGGAGCAGGGCTGACTGACCCTGCCAGGGGAGCCAACTGGTTCAGTACTTCGCAGGATACCAGAAGGCCAGCCAGAAGCAAGGACAGTAAAACCGTTTTTCGCAGTATTTTTCGCTTTTTAGTTCCGGATGAAAAATTCAAGTTATGGACTTTTTCCGGGGAAGAGACTGTTTCTCTGTACTTCTTGCTATGCCGGGCGGAAGTTTTCATAAGCGGGTGAATGAAAAAAAAAGCCTATGCAAATACATAGGCCGGAAATAAGTTCTATGGAAATTATTTCTTAATGTCCTTGAAGCCAAACATGATGGCAACGCAACCCTGTTGGGGGTTTGCTTCGCTACTGGTGCCTGAGGTCAAAACTTTTACCACTATCTTGAGCTGTTGGCTTGACTCGAGCTTGAAATCCCACGACCGGGCATAGTTGTTTGTTTTATTATCATACAGAACATTCCGGTTTGCATCGATAACCTTAAATTGAATATCGGGAAGCGCATCGGTACCACAAATGGCAATCCGATATTGCTGGTCAGAATAGAAAGTTTTATACAATTCGGCTTCTTCTCCTTCAGTAAGGATGGCGGCGTGATAATTCCCGTCGTGGATATAATCACCCAGTTCGGTCTTGCATACTTTCTTTGCAAATCCTTTACACTGGGCGTGAATTTCCGGAGAATATGCAAATAAAAGAAGGATGAATGCAACCGCAGCCAGTACTGTTCTTTTCATAAGGCAAACTTTTTAAATAATGAAGTTACTTCTGATGGCTTTTACTTTACTGACGAGTTCTTTGAAAACTTCAGGAGTGATTTTGATTTCCGATTTTGATTTCAGTGTGGTAACCTTAGTTGCCTCATCGTATACAGGTTCAATTTTTGAGGTCTTGATCGTTATTTTGTCGAATACACTCTTGAGTTCGTTTATCTGGGGAAGAACTGCCGCCACATCTGTATTGGTTTTATAATCGTCCAGTAGGCGGATCACAATATCTAGGGAAAGTTTCTGGTCAACGATTCTCTCTACCAGCTTGTTGTCCTTAACAGGAGCATCGCCAACCAGCTGAGTAGCAATATAAAGACCTTCAACCCATCCGCCTACCAGCATAACGGCTGCCTGTGATGCCCTGTCATTGTCTTTCAGAAAGGAGCTCGACGACATAAAGGTTTCCGAGATGATGTCCATGATGGCATCGCGGTTATTCACATTTTCCTCCAGGCGTGCAATGGTGTTGTTATCGATGGCATCGAGAATGCCCATGCGGTCGGCAACTTTTTTGGCTGCTCCCATATAATCGATGGCAGTCTGCGTCTGATCAAAAAGGCTGGCGAAGCTCAGATCGGTGGAGTAGATGCCGAGATTGAGAGCCATGCTCTTGTTCGTCGTATAATTGTCGACATTTTTCAGGGGATTGAGCAAGTTCGCATCGTATTTTGCCCCGGCAGTCTTAATGAGCATGGCTGTTTCAAGGGGAGAAGGCAGGGAGTAAAATATTTTCTTGGCCTCGTTGATGTCAGAAAACAATTCTTTATTTACTTCCGACTGGTCGACAGTCACCTCATCTGTGGTTTTCTTGTTTCCCTTGGATTGGCAATTGTTCAGCAAAAACAAAACCATGCCAAAAAATAAAACCTGCAAGGTTCTCTGGAAGAGGATTTTCATCCGCATAATCGTTTTGTTTAGTTAACAGGCTATAGTGTCGTAGATAACATTAAGCTGAGTAAAATTAACATAATATTTTGAAAATACAATATTCAATCTGTCCAGAGCCTGCTGTTCAGTCAATATTGAAAAGCTTTGTCTGTAAGCAGTTCGTGGTACTGAGGATCCAGGTCTTTCT
>JAKAMP010000266.1 GCA_021812865.1 Bacteroidota bacterium
AAAATATGAAAATTTAGCTAATTAAAAATCCTGTCCGGTATTTTTTAGAGCCCTGATTCTTTGGAGCAAGGTAGGATGAGAATAATGGAAAAAAACATAAAGCGGATGCGGCGTGAGGTTGGAAAGGCTTTTCTTCGAGAGTTTTTTCAGTCCGCTGATCAGGTAACCGGCGTATCCGTATTGGGCAGCAAACCGGTCGGCTGCGTATTCATTTTTCCTTGACAAAACATTGGATGCCAGTCCGACCACCAGGGAAACCGGGCTGTACAAAATGCCGAAGGCCACAAGACCCATATGAAAACTCTGAACCTGAGCCCCGAGGGCAGCGGATAAGGCAGGTCTGGATATGAAAAGGGAAAGGATGAAGAGAGTCGCACCCGTATCGGCAATAGAGACCAGGAGTCCCCACAGGGTGTGTTTCTTTTTGTAATGACCTATTTCATGGGCCAAAACGGCCACAATTTCAGGGATGGAAAGATCCTGGATCAGGGTATCGAACAGAACGATTCTCTTTTTGGGGCCCAGTCCGGTGAAATAGGCATTGGCCTTGGTGGAACGTTTGGAACCGTCGATCACATATATGTTTTTCAGGGCAAATCCGGCCTTATGGGCAAAGGCTTCTATGGCAGTGCGCAGTTCGCCGCTTTCGAGAGGGGTTTGTTTATTGAAGAGAGGCACGATAAGGTTTGAATAGAACAGCAGCATGAAGATCATAAAGGCGGTGGAAAGTATCCATGCATAGATCCAGAACAAGTCGCGAGTCTGCAGGTAGAACCATGCAATGGCGGAAAGCACCAGGCCACCAATGACAGCGGCCAGCAGCCAACCTTTCAGTTTGTCGAGAATAAAAGTTTTCCGGGTGGTTTTATTGAAACCATATTTTTCCTCGATTACGAAGATGCTGTACCAGGAAAAGGGCGTATTGATGAGATCGGAGATCAGCATGAGCATTCCGAAGAACATAAGGGCTGCAAGAATGGCCTGTGGGGCAAGTTGGCGGGCAACCTGATCGGCCAGGGCAAATCCGCCCAGCAGGAGCATGAGCAGGATAATGATGAAATTGAAGCTACCGGTGATCAGGGCAAACCGGTCTGTTTCCCGGTTATAGCGACGCGATTTGCTATATTCTTCGGCATCGAAAACATCCCGAAGCTCTTCGGGCAGGATATCGGACCAGTTTCTTCGGTTAAGGTATTCCAATAACTGTTCGAACAGAAAACCGACCACGAGAATAAGAAGAATGATATAGAATAATGTATTGTGCATTAATGTTATATTTTTATTTATTTGATTTTGTACTTTAATTTTTAAGAGCTTTTAGCAATTGGCCGTTGTCTTTGCGCAGTGCTTAATTAGGAGCTGTTGCGATTGGTTTGGGGCTGGCGATGGTTTAGAGTTTATGTTTATAGTTCGAGTTTGTAGTTTGAGGCAATTTTTCAGTCATGGCAAAATTATACAGGCAAGGGTCATTGAAAATATAGAGGAAGCTGGTTAAAAAAACCAGCTTCCGGGTTTGATCGGAACCAGACAAGAAAAAGTCTGCACTTATCTTATTAGAGGGCAATTGCCAGGCTCCGTTTTACATCAGCATTTTAATTTATTTATTGATATAGTTATATATAATATATTATTAATCAATATTATATATATCAAATTATAAATTTTTATCCTCCTTAGGTTTGCATACCCCCGCAGATGTTGATAACCTGTCCGGAAACATAAGAAGACAGGTCGGAAGCGAGGAACAGAATCACATTGGCCACATCCTCAGGAGTACCGCCTCTTTTCAAGGGTATTTTGCTGATCCATTCGTCGCGAACTTCCTGGGGAAGGCGTGCGGTCATTTCGGTCTGGATGAAACCAGGCGCCACGGCATTGCAGCGGATATTGCGGGAACCAAGTTCCCTGGCAACGGATTTGGTAAAGCCGATGATCCCGGCTTTGGAGGCTGAGTAGTTGGCCTGCCCGGCATTGCCTCCCACTCCTACCACGCTGCTCAGGTTGATGATGGAACCGCCTTTGGTTTTCATCATGGATTTCATGGCAGCCTTGGTAAAGTTGAAAACCGATTTGAGGTTGATTTTGATCACGGCATCCCATTGTTCCTCGGTCATTCTCATCAGGAGGGTGTCCTTAGTAATTCCGGCATTGTTCACCAGAATGTCGATTTTGCCGAAATATTCGATAATCTGATTCACAACCTTTTCTGTGTCAGCAAAATCAGACGCATCAGAGGCATAAGCCTTGGCCTTTACTCCTTTGGCAAGGAGTTCCTCTTCCAATGCACGCGCGTTTTCGTCGTAGTTGAGGTCGGTGAAAGCCACATCAGCGCCTTCATCGGCTAGCTTCAATGAAATGGCTTTGCCAATGCCCCGCGCCGCGCCTGTTATCAAGGCCGTTTTTCCTTCCAGTAACTTCATAGTGGTTGGTTTGGTTATTAATAATAATAGTTACCAGCAAAATAAATAAAGTTAATGTTCTATTGCAACATTGAATGATAATAAGATACCAAACAATCTGCACACAGAAGGAGCAAGACCGGCAGAATGAAGGGAGAAGAACAGGTCAAAATGTTCAGAAAATTTTATTCGGGGTATATGATAACCCATTGAGATGAAATATATTCGCAATCCGATAGTTTGTCAATTAAAGACTATAACATATCTTATTTGCCGCCTATTCAACAATTTTATGCATTTGCTATTTAAAGGGATCAAAGGCAGAATGATCATGCAGTTCATGTTAGCTGCCGCATCAATCTTTATTGTTGTCGTTTTTTATTTTACTTACAAGAAAGCCAGTGCATTCAATGATGCGCAACAAAACGTCAAGGAGTTTGCACGGGAAGGAACTCTCAGGATACAATCGAATTTCAGCCAATATGCAAGTAGTGTATTTGTATTTGCCCAGTTGGCGGGAGAGGTTGGAACGGGAGAAATAGCAGATATCCGATCGGTCACATCCAGGCAATTGGCTGGACTGGTTAAAGGAGAAAAACATATTAAATCTGCATGGGTATACCTTGAGGCTGCCAGACAAGGTTCTGAGGCCATTTCCTTTCAGATGGATGACACAATGGAAGTTCCACAAGCGGTTGCTCCTTTACACGGCCTGCAGAAGGGGACTAATCAGCCATTTATTACTTTTCCCAGCGATAAACCCGGGCATGGTGCGGGCATGAAGGAAATGCAAATCGAAATGCCTATCATGGCATCAGGTACACCAATGGGATATATCACCGCTGTATTCGATTTCACAGCAATCACCGCAAATTTGAAGTCCGTCCTGCCCTATCCAGGCTCTGTGCTTTATATAAGGTCAGCCCATGGCGATTGCCTGTATTGTTCCGACACCAGCCATTCCACCCTTGCACAGGCTCTTACCCTGGACGGCAAGGATACATCTTTACTCATTCAGGACAAGGCAGAAGGGAAAGAGATGTTTTTCGTTCAGCGGCAATTCAATTTACCTTATGATTGCGGGGCATGGGTATTTGGATTATCTACTCCCAAAGAAGAAATCATGCAGAAGGAGAATACCGATTTCCGTAATATTCTCCTATCGGGGGCGGCAGGCATGGTCATCCTGGGATTTCTGATAGTATGGATTGCCAACTCACTGGTAGCTCCTTTAAAGGCAGGTATTGATTTTGCAAAGGATATCAGTGAGGGCGATTTGACCGGAAGAATAAGCTGGCACAGGAAGGATGAGACCGGGGAACTGGTTTCATCGCTTACACAAATGGCTGACAAACTGAGAATTACGCTTACTGAAATACATCGTGTAACGAAGGAAATCATCAATGCCAGCCATGACCTGGGGAAAAGTTCAAAAAGTCTGAACCAGGCGGCTTCGAACCAGGCGTTTATTACAGGGGAGGTGGCTGATTCTTTGCGTTCCTTTGCTGAGGCCATTTCGCATAACACGGGGAATTCAAGGGAAACGGAAAAGATCAGTGCAGAGGCGGCAGAGGCAATCAGGGCAGGCGAGCAATCGTCGAAGCATGCCTTCGAAACCATGCATGAGGTAGTAGGCCGGAGCGCCATAGTAGGGGAAATTGCCTTTCAGACAAACATTCTGGCCTTGAATGCCGCGGTTGAGGCGGCCCGTGCCGGTGAACAGGGAAAGGGGTTCAGTGTGGTTGCCACCGAAGTAAGGAAGCTGGCAGAACGGAGCAGAAATGCGGCAGATGAGATCAACCAGATGAGTACTGAAAGCCTGAAAGCCAGCCAGGAGACTCGTAAGGACATGGAAACGATTGTTCCAGAAATTGCACGCATAGCGGGGCTTGTGAAAGAAATTGCAGAAGCAAATGAAAGCCAGAAGAAAGAATTGAGCCGGGTGAACCGGTCCATCGGGCAGCTCAATCATCTTGCCGGAAAGAATGCAGATACGGCGGGACTTCTTTCATCAAAATCGAAGGAACTGTCTAAACTCTCGGAAACCCTGGACGGGCTGATGTCAGGATTCAAAGTTTAGGCATGCAAAAAAATCGGATACCCTGTGAGATATCCGGATATTCATAAGATTTTTCAGAAGGTCTATTTGCCCATTGCGGCAAGCATGGTCTTTGCGATGTCGGCGGGAGATTCCGCGACAAACAGTCCGCATTCCTTCATGATACGCATTTTGGCAGCAGCGGTATCGTCTTTTCCACCGATGATGGCGCCGGCATGGCCCATTCTGCGACCTTTAGGGGCAGTCTGACCGGCTATAAATCCCACCACAGGTTTGGTGCCATTATCCTTGATCCAGCGGGCGGCTTCGGTTTCCATGGTCCCTCCTATTTCACCGATCATGATGATCCCTTCGGTTTCCGGATCGTTCATAAGCAACTTAACAGCTTCGAGCGTGGTGGTACCGATAACGGGGTCACCTCCAATGCCAATGCAGGTGGATTGACCCATTCCAGCCTTGGTGATCTGGTCGACGGCCTCGTACGTGAGGGTGCCTGAGCGGGAGATAATGCCAATGGTTCCCTTTTTATGAATGAATCCCGGCATGATTCCGACCTTGGCTT
>JAKAMP010000267.1 GCA_021812865.1 Bacteroidota bacterium
GATGCCGTGGGTATGTCAACCGTTCCGGAAGTGATCGTGGCAAGGCAGGCTGAAATAAGGTGCTTTGCTGTTTCCATCATCACCGACCTTGGCATTCCCGGTAAGATAGAAGAACTCCACCACCAGGATGTTCTCAAAATCGCCGAAACCGCCGAACCCCAAGTAACCTTCCTTTTTAAAAGTCTTGTGAAAGCGCTCTGACTGGCCGTAATACGGTCAATAGCCCTGTGCTCCGCTCAATACGCATACTTTCCGGTATGATTTTTTACCTCCTCCCGGGTGGAAGGCCTCCATCAACACAAGGTAAATGCCCGGCTGGCATAGACTGCCTCCCTCATTCCTGCCATCCCATGAATAGGCGCCTTCCGTTCCCATCAGCACGTTATTGGCCAGTTGCCTGACCTGCCGACCTGCAGCATCATATATGGAAAGGGTTGCCACATATCCGGGCCGGTCAAACCTGCACAGAATATTGACCACATCAGCATTTCCATCGTTATTGGGACTGAAAACTTCCGGGTCTGTCACCAGGTTTGATGTGGTCTCAGCGGATTCAAATTGCTGTGAATTGGGTAACCCGGGTGTGGAAAACCCGCACTGCCAGGAAGCCGAATGCCAGTTGGTAAGGTCAAGCGATGGCCTGTCCTCACTGATGCGCTCCAGGGAAACACCATGCGGATCGGTAAGCAGGGGAAACTGCATCCCGGGCTGGTATACCATTTCGTCAACCACGGTCAGTCCCCGCGTAAGCAGTTGCAATCGCGCCCCTTCATCGCTGAGGGCCGGCATACCATTCATGCAAACTATGCTTCCAGGATTGACCGAATGCGCGCAGGAGAGCAGTTGATCTGGCTGCGATGTCAAAACCGCATACTCACCCGGAAACAACAGCCTTCCATCCAGGGAAACCGGGGAGACCGACTGGACAGCCCTGCTGACTTCATCCAGCAATGCAAGTTGCAATTGCGCCAGGTCTAATGTGTGGGTTGAACGGTTATGAATTTCTATCCACTCCGGACAGCCTGCCAATGGCTGGTACATAATTTCATTGAATATAACCCAGGAGCTGTCTGCCGGAACAGGCAAGGCAAAAGGCCAGCTGCCCTTCACTGCCTTATTCCCTGAACAATCTGTCAGGGACGATATCAACTCCAGTTGATACAAGGTGTCGGGAATGAACATGCTGCTGAAACTGGCATATATCTTGTCAAAGGAGAAAGGGTCCGCCAGTTCGCCCGAGGAAACCCCTATGCCCTTGTCCACCTTAAAGGAACCTGCAGCGAGCGATGAATAAATACCCACCGGTTCGCTTGTTTTCACGAGAAGTACGGAATCCGACAATGGGAAAACACCCGTAATCTCGGGTGGTATAATGTCAGTTGAAGGTTCATAATATGAGTTGCGCGTCCCCGGAGTGCCTCCTTTAGGACTTTTCGATGCCCTCCACTGATCCTTTCCGCTGCAGGGATGATCGGGATTAATATTTTCAAGCGACCAACCCCCGTCTTTCTTCAGTATATCACCATACCAATCGTCAGAATAGCATACCTGCGCAATAACCTGTGTGGTGGAATTTCTCACCATCAGGCAGGTTCCCGAATTGGTAAGGGTTGTGGATGAGGTGAACAATCCGATGACCTTTCCGAATGCAGAAAAATGCCCGGCAGCCGCAGATGTGGTGATCATAAGGTAGCTGTACCCGGGCATGACACAGGCTGGAAATGTTTTCACCGTTTCGCCTGCCGTGAAAGTCCAGCCTGTGAGATCGAGATCATAGGGCGTTCTGTTGTATAGTTCAACATATTCATACTCCGGAAGGTCAATGGCAGGACTAGGATCGGCCATGATCTCATTGATGCAGATATCATTGATTTTTACATTGTAATAGAAAAACGAGGCTGTATCGGCCACCATTACATTCCCGGCCTGATCGGTCAAGCCATTCACGCATATCCGAAAGTCAGCGCCATCGCTGAAAACTGAGGGGAAAAAGAGAATCATACTGTCCGCCGTTACTACCAGTACACTGTCGGGATGCGATCCATCGCTTACCAGGGTAAATCGGTCAGTCCACGCTCCGTTTGTCAGGACCACCGGTTCGGTAAATGCAATGGCTGCGGAAGTATCGCTCAGCGCATCTAAACTCTTCACCCGGGGCGGCAGGGTATCCCTGACAAACCTGCCTTCAATATCAAGATCGTCAAACCACAATAGGGTATCCTTGGTTGAAGTATATCCGAAATACAAGCCGAAATTTCTGCACGGCCCAATGTCACCGGCTTGCGCAGCACCCACCCGTACAAGGCTGTCAAACCCTCCTGAAGCATCCAGATATACGATCCACGCGCCTCCCGGAATTCTTACAATCCTGAGCCCTGCCGCATGACCGGTACCCACTTGCACTTCCCAGTTCACATTCGTATTGATGATTTCTGAAGCTCTGCCGCTTTTGACTTCCCATAGCCTCAAAAAATCGTCCGATACACCGTTATAATTCACCCCGATTACAAACCCGTTGATGTTTCCTCCGGGATGCATCTCCTGCGCACCCGCATCCCCGGTGAGAAATACACCCCAGCGGTTAGTGGAAGACGGATTGTATCCATGCCGTATCTGAAACCTCCAGCTTACCGTATCCAGCTCCGGTTCAAGTCCGTCGGTGGAAAGAGAGATCATATCAGCCGCTGCCACTGTATTGTCAAAAATATGATGAAGGGAATATTTGCCGTTGATAGGCAAGGAAGGACTCGCAGCCCAGCGCCCTTCCGGAAACTGTTGCCAGCCAGTGAGCATGCCATCTTCAAAATCATCAATCACCTGGCTTAAGGCTATAGGTGCAGTCAGTAAGGAAACCAGAATAACAAACGGTATGCGTTTCAGTGTTTTCATCCCTTCGTTTTCTGGTTAATACCTCACACGCTTAAAAATCGTAGGTGCTTAAAGAAATATTTTTAACACAATGATATACAAACATGTACATAATTAAGTTTCGTTCGGTTGATATTCAAAAGGCTATTCAATGGTCAAAATCGTGGTCAATCCATTGTCAAACGATCTCTAAATTTCCACCATTGAAAAACATCCCCCACCCCTCAAACCCTCGTAAGACAACCCCACTGTCCGCCGCGGCGGAAGCCGCGGGTTGAGCGTAGTCGAAACCCGGGCGTACAGCGCTCGTGAACCGTAAAGCAATTTTTCACGCCAATAGCTAAAAGCAAACTGCCAATCCAGTGAATAATGCCATGTAAGATTTGTAATTTTATGCAATGCCGTTTTGAATCTCAGCTCCTGATGTAAGTTTGAATCTTAAATCTTGGATTCTATCCAAAAAACATGTTATTTAGCATTAAATTTGATCTAAAACTCAATTCATTATGAAAGTAGCTGTTGTCGGTGCAAGCGGCGCCGTAGGACAGGAATTCCTTAAAGTATTGGAAGAAAGGAATTTCCCGCTTAGCGAGCTGATTCTCTTCGGCTCATCCAGAAGTGCAGGAACAACCATGAATTTCAAAGGTACCAGGCTCACCATAAAGGAATTAAAGCATAACGACGATTTCAAGGGTATTGACCTGGCGCTTACTTCGGCCGGGGCAGGCACATCCAAAGAATTTGCCGAGACCATCACCAAGCATGGCGCAGTAATGATCGACAATTCAAGCGCTTTCCGCATGGATGCTGATGTTCCGCTTGTTGTTCCTGAAGTCAATCCTGACGATTGTGCGAACCGTCCACGCAACATCATTGCCAACCCGAACTGTTCCACTATCATCATGGTTGTTCCCCTGAAGGCCATCCACGAACTGTCGCCAGTGAAAAAGATTCACGTGGCCACTTACCAGGCCGCCAGCGGTGCCGGCGCTGCAGCCATGCAGGAAATGGAGGACCAGGTGAAACAGGTACTGGAAGGGAAAGAACCTAAGATCGAGAAATTCAAATACCAGCTTGCCTTCAATGTAATTCCCCATATCGATGTTTTTCTCGACAACGATTACACCAAGGAAGAGATGAAGATGCATCACGAAACCCGCAAGATCATGCATGCCGATATCGCGGTGAGCGCTACCACCGTGCGTGTGCCGGTGTATAGGGCCCACTCCGAAGCCGTATGGGTGGAAACCGAAAACGAACTTTCTGTGGAACAGGTAAAACAAGCCCTGGCTAAGGCCGAAGGCGTGATTGTGCAGGATAATCCTAAAGAGGCGCACTATCCTATGCCTCTGTTTGTGGCCGGAAAAGACCCTGTTTACGTGGGCCGCATCCGCAAGGACATTGCCAATCCCAAGGGAATTGCATTTTGGTGCGTGGGCGACCAGATCAAGAAAGGAGCTGCATTGAATGCCGTACAGATTGCCGAGTACATGATCAGTAAAAAAATGTTCTGATGCAGGGTGTATTCAACCCGTCTATAGCATAAAAAACAGGTCTCCAGGGACCTGTTTTTTCTAATATTGAGTTACTGCGATCATTCCGGTTGTTCCTGCACATCAGGATACAGAAAATGGTCATAGGGGTAACGGGCCGCATGGATATTCCTCACATGCCCATACAGGATCTGTCTGAATTCCTCGATGTTGGTTCTTTCCGTTGCCGAAATAAACAGGCAGGGCGAGTTTGTTTTGGCGATCCACATCCTTTTCAGTTCTTCCAGGGTAACATGTTCCTTCCCCGATGGAGTAAGATCATCCTCATCCTTTGTCTCGTGCCGGTATGCGTCGATCTTGTTGAACACCATGTAAGTGGGTTTCTCCGCGGCCTGGATTTCCTGAAGGGTTTGTTTCACTACATCGATCTGTTCTTCAAAATTCGGGTGGGAGATGTCCACCACGTGCAGCAGGATATCCGATTCCCGCAACTCGTCGAGTGTCGACTTGAACGATTCTACCAGGGTATGGGGAAGTTTGCGGATGAACCCTACGGTATCGGAAAGAAGAAAAGGCAGGTTGCCAATCACCACCTTGCGCACGGTGGTATCGAGCGTGGCAAAAAGCTTGTTT
>JAKAMP010000268.1 GCA_021812865.1 Bacteroidota bacterium
ACCGTTATGGTAAGTGGATCGACGACAGGAACAAGAACCTGTATGAGATTGAATTCAATTATGTAAAGCATCCCAAGGAGATTAAGTTCCCATACTATTCGTATTATACCACCAACAGCTACGTGTATGGAAAGATGAACACCATGTTCACGCTTCGCGGCGGCCCCGGGCATCAGTATGAAATGTATCAGAAAGCCGACAAAGGGGGGATATCGATCCGCACCATTGTAAACGGGGGATTGACGCTAGCCCTATACAAGCCTATATATTATGACATTTATGTGTGGGACAATTCCACGAACCCGCCCTCGGCCACGCGTGAATCAAAAAAATTCACTGTCGACATGCAGCCTTCGGATATCATTGGCCGGGCTTCCTTTTTCAAGGGAATGAAAGAAATCAAGGTCCTTCCCGGCTTATATGGAAAGGCGGGGGTAAGTTTTGAATACAGCACCATCGACCAGGTGATACACGCCCTGGAATTGGGCGTTACCCTCGAGGTATTTCCGAAAGACATTCCCATCATGTACTCGCAGAATAAATTCTATTTTTTCGCCTTCTTCATCAGCTATCGTTTCGGTAAGATCATCAATCCGCTGATGTCCAAACCTGACGACCAGGACCTGCAAACCAAATAGTCAAATGTGCCTGGTTACCGGCCATAAATGCACACTCGTACACTTTCCATCCTGCCCCTGTCCTATTGCATAGGGGATCAGCCTATTACCCGGGCAAAACAGACAACGGCTTAACAATTGTTTTACATTCAAAATTTGACAGAGTCGTGAATAAACATTATTTTTGAGGTTCATTAGATTACAATTCATTCATTAACATTTAATCATTTTAAGCTATGGCTAAAATAAAAGTTGGGATTAACGGTTTCGGGCGAATCGGAAGACTGGTTTTCCGCGCTGCCCTCAATCGTCCAAACATAGAGATTGTTGGTATCAATGACCTTCTCGATGCAGATTATATGGCATACATGCTGAAGTATGACACTGTTCATGGCCGCTTCAAAGGTACGGTTGAAGTGAAGGATGGTAAGCTTGTAGTGAACGGGCATGCCATCAGGGTTACGGCCGAACCTGACCCGGCTAACCTGAAATGGGGTGAAGCAGGCGCTGAATACGTAGTGGAATCGACTGGTCTTTTCCTTACCAAGGATAAGGCTGAAGCCCACATCAAGGCTGGCGCCAAGAAGGTTGTGATGTCAGCTCCTTCGAAAGATGACACCCCTATGTTTGTGATGGGCGTTAATAACACCACCTACACCAAGGACCTCCACATTGTTTCCAATGCATCCTGCACCACCAACTGTCTGGCTCCTGTAACCAAGGTTCTGAACGACAATTTCGGTGTGGTAGAAGGATTGATGACCACTGTACATGCCACCACCGCTACACAGAAGACTGTTGACGGTCCTTCGAAGAAAGACTGGAGAGGTGGACGTGCAGCTGCCGGTAACATTATTCCTTCTTCAACAGGCGCTGCCAAAGCCGTTACCAAGGTTATCCCCGCTTTGAAAGGCAAACTCACCGGTATGTCTTTCCGCGTTCCCACTTTGGACGTGTCGGTTGTTGACCTTACCTGCAGGCTCGAAAAGCCCGCCACCTACGAAGATATCAAGAAAGCCATGAAAGCTGCTTCTGAAGGCCCCATGAAAGGCATTCTTGCATATACCGAAGATGAAGTAGTATCATCGGACTTTGTAGGCGATTCACACACCTCCATTTTCGACGCCAAGGCTGGCATTTCCCTGAACGACAACTTCGTGAAGGTGATCGCCTGGTACGACAACGAATGGGGTTATTCTGTGAAAGTTCTCGAACTGATCGAATACATGGACACCGTAAAATAATACGGTTTCAAATACAGAAAAGAGGGCGCCCAAAGGTTGCCCTCTTTTTTTATGCCGAATAAATCAATACGAAATCAGTTCAAATGGAATTCCAAGGGTAGTCTTGAGGTGTTCGCCAAGTTCCTGTATGGCTTCATCGTCCTCCTCGAAGTACCAGATTACCTTGCAGGCACAACCATCATACACCTTTCCCCTGATTAGCTTCAGGTAATTCAAAATCTGCTTGGCCGAAGAACTGTTGACGTATTCAAGCCTGAATTCAAAGGTAAACGAAGGATAAGGAGGGACGATCCTTATGAGGGTAATTTCTCCCAAGTAGTCATAAAATTCAGAAGCATTCTCGGGGATCGATCTTCCTTCTATTGCAATACACTCCTTTTCTTCATCATAAAACACAGCAGGAGTATTGGGTGATGATTCGATGATCGTTTGTTTCATCCGACACGTATTTTCTGATCCTTAATTTTATTCATAATGCAGGGAGATGATGGGATCCACCTTTGCCGCCTTTGTGGCCGGAAAATATCCCGAGATGATCCCCACTGCAAAGCATACTGCCACACCAGAGAAGATCCAGAACCAGGGTATGATAAAGCTTGATTTCATGGCCATGGAAACGATATTTCCCATGAGTATTCCCAGGAAAATACCAACCAGTCCGCCTAACTGCCCTATAATGACTGATTCATACAGAAACTGGTACTTTATTACATATGCTGTGGCGCCGATGGCTTTCCGTATGCCGATCTCCGTAGTACGTTCCGTAACCGAAACCAGCATGATGTTCATCAATCCCACCGCAGCGCCAAACAAGGTAATGATTCCTATAATGGTTGCAGCGAAAGCAATGTATTTGGTGTTTTCCATGAACATCTTTGCCATGCTGTCGCTCTTGGTGATCTCAAAATCGGTTTCATCCTTTACGTTCAATCCCCTGATAATCCTGAACAGCCCCTCGGCTTCGCTGATGGCCGCGTCAACCAGTTTGGGATCAGAGGCCACAATGCTGATAGAATAATTCATATTGGGCCTGGGAAAATACTGTCGTACATTGCTGTAAGGCAACATAACTACCTGGTCGCTGCTGCTGAATCCTGATCCCTTTTCTTTGAGTACCCCTATTACATTGTATTTACCACTGCCAACGGTAATGGTTTTCCCGATGGGATTAGTCTGACTGCCGAATAGTTTATTTGATAGCTGGCTTCCGATAACTGCAAAATTGCGGTTCATTTCAATTTCCTGGCGCGCAAAATTGCGTCCTTTGTCAATTTCATTTCCGGAAGTATTCATATAATTCTCATCCACACCCAGAACCTGGATATTGGGATGCGTTTTCACTGATTCATACTTCACTGTGGCTGCTCCTGAAGCCCTCGTAAATACAGAAACTGTTGCAGGAAAGGAAAACTCATTTTTAAATCTTTCAGCCTGGCGATAAGAAATGTAAGCATAGTTCTTAACGCGGGTATGTTCGTCAGGGCCGTGAAACCTCATGGAGCGGCTTTGAATGGTAACCGTATTCGCCCCCATGTAAGCGAACTGTTTGGCCACCGTGCTGTTAATGGAGGAAATCGCCGTGATGATTCCCACCAACGCCATAATTCCAAATGCAATAATAAATATGGTAAGGGTGCTCCTCAGCATATTGGTACGGATAGACTGGAATGCTATCCTGATATTCTCCCGTATAATAGCCGTTCTCTTCATCTTTCTGACAGGCTGCGCACTTTTTTGTAGAATTTTGTTGTAAATATATGCATTTTCGCATTCCAATAGGATATATTTGCCCACTTAACGATTTAGCAAATGCCAGAAATGAAAAAAACGCCATTCGATCTTGAGATGATCCGTTCTGTGTATTCGGATTTTGTTACAAGAACTGAAGCCGCGAGAAAGTTGCTGCGGCGACCGATGACGCTGTCCGAAAAAATCCTATACGCTCACTTGTCGGATTCTTTGCCTGCCATGCCGTTTGAGCGGGGAAAGGAGTATGTAAACTTCAATCCCGACCGGGTTGCCATGCAGGATGCCACCGCGCAGATGGCTCTGCTCCAGTTTATGCATGCAGGCAAGCCCTCTACGGCCGTGCCAACTACCGTGCACTGTGACCACCTCATTCAGGCAAAACTAGGTGCAGAGAAGGATCTTGCTGATGCCCGGAACACCAACAAGGAAGTGTATGATTTTCTGGCTTCCGTATCGAATAAATATGGTATAGGTTTCTGGAAACCGGGTGCAGGGATCATTCACCAGGTAATTCTCGAAAATTATGCATTCCCAGGCGGCATGATGATCGGAACTGACTCACATACAGTAAATGCAGGCGGACTCGGGATGGTTGCCATTGGCGTTGGCGGAGCCGATGCGGTGGATGTGATGGCCGGAATGCCCTGGGAACTGAAGTTCCCCCGCCTGATCGGAGTGAAGCTTACCGGTAAACTGAACGGCTGGACTTCAGCCAAAGACGTGATCCTGAAGGTTGCCGGCATCCTCACGGTGAAAGGTGGAACTGGTTCTATAGTGGAATACTTCGGCGAAGGCGCACGCAGCATCTCCTGCACAGGTAAAGGAACCATCTGCAATATGGGCGCAGAAATCGGAGCTACCACTTCCCTCTTCGGGTATGACGAAAAAATGCGCGATTACCTCCGGGGAACCAACCGTGCTGAAATCGCCACCATGGCCGACTCCATTGCTAAAGAACTCACCGGCGATGAAGAAGCATACCTGAATCCCGAAAAATACTTTGACAAGGTAATCGAGATCAACCTCGACACTTTGGAACCCCATATCAATGGCCCGTTCACACCCGACAAAGCCTGGCCTCTATCTGAATTCGCCAAAGCAGTGAAAGATAATGACTACCCGGCCAAACTGGAAGTCGGACTGATCGGATCATGCACCAACTCCTCATACGAAGACATCACCCGTGCAGCTTCTGTTGCCAAGCAGGCAATGGATAAGGGACTGAAGGCAAAAGCCGAGTTCACTATCACCCCGGGATCGGAGCTGGTGCGCTATACCATTGCGAGAGATGGATTGCTTGACATCTTTGAAAAAGCCGGCGGCGTGGTCCTTGCCAATGCCTGCGGCCCCTGCATTGGACAA